>CANDHX010000064.1 GCA_947384645.1 uncultured Mycoplasmatota bacterium
ACACCTACAGTTACACTCTTTCCCTACACGACGCTCTTCCGATCTATGGGATAATCGAGTCCTATTATGAAATATAGAACTGAAGAGGCAAGAAAAAGTATAAGAGTGTCTATTAAAGTGCCTCTTATATAAGCTCTCATGTTTATACTCAACTTTCTTAAATATTCCAATGAGATTTTTCTATACTTAAAAGGTATTAGACGCCTTAAATAAGAATTGATTTGGCCGTAGTTATATAAGATGTAAAAACCGAATAGATGTACCAAACCGAACTTTAGTAAAAAGCCTAAAATACTGCTACATTTATCTATAATCGTACCGGCGTCAACTCTAGGCAAATCTCTAAACCCTTCTAAAAATGGAATGTCGTCGATTTTTTCTATATAAGTATTAAATAGTCCAAATAGGTTCTCAATATTTGCTAAAATGATAGGTACTAATTTCCAAACGATAAAAGAATAGATAAGAACAGTGATGATGATTAATAATGTAATAGAGAGTTTTTCATCGACTCTTTTCTTCATTTTTTTTAATAGAGGATAAAATATCCAAGCAAAAATATATCCGAACAAAATGGGCATTACGATGCCTATAAAAGTACAACAGATGTCGTATATTTTAATTAAACGGAGAAGAATAATCGCCGAAATGGCTATTAAAATCCAAGAAAGATAATAGAGATTATCTTTTAATTTCGATTTCATATATTAAAAGGACTTCTATTTTAAGTCCTTCATCATTTTTGACATATCACTCGCTAATACTTTAGACTTAATAGGATGCATTTTGACATAAGAATACATCAAAGACCCTATGCCTAAGCTGGCAAGTACAATACTAATCATAGTTTTATTGGATTTTTTCATCTTTTCTTCTCCTTACTATCATTATTAGTATGGATAGACTATTTTATTTTATTCAATAAAGTTTCGACTAAATTAGTTTTTCTATTTAAACTGTAATCGTTATTTGTTCCCATGTAGAAAGCTTTAGGACTTCCGAGCATCGTCAAACTTTTCTTTGCACGAGAAATTCCTGTATATAAAAGCTTATTGTAAAGCATCCTACCATAATTCATCACAACTGGCATTATGACGTGGTCGAATTCACTACCTTGGCTTTTATGAATCGTAATCGCATAGGCGTGTTTTAAATTTATCAAATCTTCTCTTTTATAATAGACGGCGGAACCATAAAAATTGACGACTAAAACTTTATCTTTAGCACTAGGATTTGTCTCGACGACATAGCCAATATCTCCATTATAGATATTGTTATCGGGGTCGTTTACGAGTTGTAAGACTTTATCGCCCACTCTATAAATGACTTCTCCCATTCTTAATTCCCCCTTATTTTGGCTAGGAGGATTGAACAATCCTTGCAAAATGATGTTTAAGTTATCTATGCCGTTTTCTCCCTTATACATAGGAGCTAATACTTGGATATTGGAGACATCGATTCCCTTTTTTATAGAGACTTTACAAATCTCTTTGATGGTATCTTTTACCATGTGAGAATCTATTTCTAAAAAAGAAAAATCGTCTTTTCTAGATATGGACTCCTCGGCTAAATCGTGATTTTTGATATTCAAACAAAGATATGGTATAGAACTGCCGGAAGATTGCCTATAAATTTCATGAAGAGGTACGTGATTAAACAGTTCGCTAGTTATCAAATCCGTTAAAATTAGACCAGGACCTACACTTGGAAGCTGATTGTCATCTCCTACTATAACGAGCCTCACATTTTCGCATATTCCTTTTAATAAAGCATCGAATAGTTCTGTATCTATCATACTGGTTTCATCTATAATTATCAGTTTTTCATAATGTTTATTATATTCGTTATATTCGAATTTACCACTATTCTTGTCCCACTTTAAATAGCGATGAATAGTCATAGCTGGAAGCCCAGTAAGCTCACATAATCTTTTAGCAGCTCTCCCTGTAGGTGCTAGAAGAGCAATCTCCTCGATAGCTGTTTTCTCTCCCATGGGATGCATATCGATATATAGTCCAGCAATAGCTCTAACGATTGTCGTCTTACCTGTTCCTGGTCCCCCTGTTATGATAGTGATGTTTTCTTTTAAAGCCATTTTAATAGCTTTTTTCTGGTCTTCATTATACGTTAATCTATTACTTTTGCTAAAATCTTCCAATCTTTTATCGAGATTATCGTACTTTTCTATAGAACGGTTTGCTATTCTATAAAGCGTATCGGCTATGTCGTTTTCCATTTTATAATAACCGTATAAAAAAATTTTATCATCTAATATCTTTATTTCTCTTTTTTTACTCAATTTTTTTAAATATTCTTCTAATTCATCTTCGGAAAGTACTATATCGAACTTAGATAACTTGTCCCTTACTTCTTCCCTATATGAAAAAGTATCTCCCATATCGAAAGAAAGCTCCTTTAAAGATTCGATAATACAAGCTTCGATTCTATTCTCATCTGTTTCATTATTCATATTAAAAAATACTTTATCCAAAGTTTTAAACTCTATTTCGTTTATAAGACTGTAGACATTATCTTGTATAACATTTTTAACGCTCATTCCATAGATATTTAGAAGGTTCATAGCATCTCTCATCGTAAATCCCAATTGAGTTAAATATATTATTACCTCATCGCTGCTTTGATATTTTACTATAGAATTATATATGCTCTCCATTTTTTTCTCTGTCATTTTTGGAACTAAGAGAAGTACTTCTTTGTTTTCTTTTATCTTGGTTAAAGCATCGCTTCCTAAAGTATTAACTATTTCTAGAGCTGTTTTCTCTCCACAACCTTTGACTAAACTCGACGATAAAAAATCGATGACGGCATCTTTTCCTTCTGGTTTTATGTGTTCATAAGAAGAAACTTGAAATTGATATCCATATTTTCCATTCTCGACATAAGTGCCGTGAAATATATAATTTTCTTCTAATACTAAATCATAAAAATATCCTGTAAAAGTTACCGTATGGTTTACTATGCCTTCGCTTATGTTATCGCTGGCTTCTTTTACTCTAAATAATCCTACTTTATATCCGTTTCTATTTGACGATTCAAATATTATTTTTTTAAATTTTCCTTTTATGTATTCCAAGTAATTCACCTCAAATCATCAAAAATATTTTTCCTATAAAGAGCGCATTATCTTTAAATTTACGGTTCTAACTGTTTTATTTCGTTATCGTTTAATTTTAACGTCTTTATTACTAACTCTTTATCTACCCCATTAGCGATAAGAGCCTTAGCATTTTCTATGCGAGTTTTTTCCATGCCGTGCTCTACACCGAGAGAATAAGACTCTTCTTTCAAGAGCTCTTCTTTGTCATAATAAAAGTAGTCGTCGATGTTTGAACTCAAATCGTATAGTTTACTCTTTATCTTTTCCATTAAGATATCACCTACATATAACCCGTCTAATACTAACTTATCTTCACATACGAATATGTATAAAAGCCGTTCTAGTGAGTTTTCCTTTAACTTCTTGACATCAGTATACTCCAATTCACTCAAATATTCTAGGTTTATATCTATTATTTTTGTCAAATTGTCCCGAGGTTTCATCGATTCTTCTTCGAAGTATCTCGAAACATATATAAATCTTTCGTCTTTAAACTGGTCATAGTCGTTTAGATTGATTTGGATTATAGGTTTTAAATCCTTATATCTGTTTATTTTACCAGGTTTTAACTGTTTTAAGACAAGGGCACATATATAACTTATATTTTTATAGTCCGTCTCGATTTTATGGACTGAATAGTTTATCTCTATGTTGTAGTAGAAGTCTTTATTCTGGGCGACCAAGTCTGCTTCACTATTTTTGCTGTTTTCAGATAATCCCAGTTTGATGTCGACGAGTTCGAAATCCTCTTCGATGTCTTTGGGTTCGAGTTTTAGAGCTGCTGCGATTATGGCAATCAAATAATCTTTAGAGTCTTTATCTCTTAATAGTTTCGTGGCATAGTAGTCTCTTAAGAATTTCTTAGTTCCCTTTTTTTCTTTTGTAATAGTAGTATCTTTTGTCATCGCTTATCCTCCTTTTTTGACTTAAGATACCTTTTTATTCTTTTTTTTAGATTGGAAAATATTTTTTATACCCTCTAATTATTATTATACCGGGTAGATTTTATTTTTCTCATCAAAAAGAACCTTTACATAAAAAAATAGCACATTTGCTATAATTTTTATTATTATAATCTTATATTTCCCTTTTCTTCTCCGTCGAAAAGTCTTAAATAACCACCCTTAACTAATGAAATAGATAGTCCAAACGTACTGAGACGTTTAAATGTGCGAACGACGATGTTATGTCTTTTATTATCTTTAGAAGTATAAATTCCATTAAAAACTCGTGTTCTGTCATTTACCATCTCAATCACCTTATTATTAGTATAAAAGTTTTCTAAAAATTATTCAACACTTTCGTACTTTCCATTTACAACTAATTCGTCAACACTTTCGATTTTAACTCGTACTGTACTACCTTCTTCTAATTTTTTATCAGTATTGACCATTATATAATTAGAAGAATGTCCTCTAGAATACTCACTTTCACTATTTTCTATAATAATTGATAAACTCTTACCTATGAATTTCTTATAATATTCCCCTTCTAAACTTTTAGATAATTCTAATACTTTTTTTACTCTTTCTTTCTTTGTTTTTTCGTCTACGAAACCGTCTTTCATTTCTTCGGCTTTCGTTTTACTCCTAAGCGAAAAAGGGAATGTGTGTATCTTTGTAAATTTGACTTCCTGTAAAAATTTAAAAGTGTCTCCGAAGTCTTCATCTGTTTCATATGGAAATCCTACAATCAAATCCGTCGTAATACTTATATCTGGTCTTATGCTTCTTATAAGAGATATTTTATCGAGAAATTCACTCGTCGTATATTTTCTATTCATGAGTCCTAATATCTTATCGCATCCAGACTGTAACGGTATATGTAAATGGTCGCATATCTTAGGATTATTTTTGAGTTCATCTATAAATTTATCGTTTAACTCGGTTATTTCGATACTAGAAATTCTAATGCGTTTTAATTTTTCTAATTTGCTAATCATACGTATCAAATCTACTAAGTCGTAATCCGTTCCTCTTCCATAGGAACCTGTATGAATTCCTGTTAAAACGATTTCGCTATGTCCTTTTTCCACTAGACACTCGATTTCCCTAAAAGCTACGTCTATATCCTTGCTTCTAATATTGCCTCTCATATAGGGTATTATGCAATATGCACAAAAATTGTCACATCCATCTTGAATTTTAACAAAAGCTCTCGTTTTATCCTGCTCGTTTTGCAACATCATATCTTCAAAAGGGACACATTTTAAATCATAAAATCGTTCGATATTCTTTTTATTCTTTATAAAATCGTTCACATAACTGACGATTTTTGATTTATCTTTATTGCCGAGTAAAATGTTTACTCCCAAATCGAAAAGCGCCTTTTGATGATTTTGAGCACTACAACCGGCAACGACCAAAATGGCATCTTTACTTTTTTTACGAGCTAATCTTATCATATGTCTGCTTTTTGCATCGCTTTGGTTAGTCACGGAACAAGTATTGACTACAATCACATCAGGTTCATCATCTATTTTTACCTGTCTAAATCCATTTTCAATAAACTTCTCTTTTATAAATTCGCTTTCGTAACTGTTTACTTTACACCCGAGTGTCATTATACAAAACTTCATAAAAACCTCCCTTATTTAAAAAAAGTTAGAGTTACCTAACTAAGTTTTTCTGTAATACTTTTAAAGCTCTATAAAATTCTTCTTCAGATTCATAACTCATCATAACTGCCTTAGGTAAATCGACGAGTTCCTGTGTACGGCTTTCTTTGTTATCTACTTTTTGGATTAATACGTCATCAAATCCACTATCGTATTCATCATCGTAATAGATGTTGTTAGAAGCTTTCTCTAAAAGTTCTTTATAACTGATAATTGCCGTATTTTCTTGCTCTTTTTCGTATTCACTTAAATCGATTGGTTTAGGTTTATAGTTGGCTTCCAATTCGTCTACTATCTTCGATAAAGATTTAACTGGCTCATTTTTAACCGGGCTCGTTTTGATAGTTGCCTTATTTTTAACAGGTTCTACGTCTTCATCTTCTATTTTAATCATATAGATTATGTAAACTAAAAGTACTATTAAAAGTAAAGTAACTGCGAAGAAGAAAAGATCGCTCCAGCCAAAAGATTTAAGTAATCCCCCAATAGTTAAGACAATATTTTCCATAATACCTCTTCCTTAATAGCAAACTAGAATTTGCTCTTATGTAAATGTATTATAGCATACTTCACAACCTATTTGCAATCGTCTTACATACTGCTTGACACAAGTCACTTATGACATATAGAATTCAGAATAACTTCTAGTATCGTGATATTCATTTTCGCCATTTTCTTTATAGTTAACGATTCCATACGGAATATCGAGTAATTCTTCTAAACTCACATCGAAAAACTTTGCAACTATCAATAAAGTGCCGACGTACATGTCGTGTCCAGAAATCATATAATTTAGAGTTGAATAGGGAATCTCAGTTTGAATAGATAGTTCATACATACTTTTTATTCCTTTCTCTTTCATCAACTCTGCTAGTTTTATTGCACTTAGCATAAATCACAACCTCCTTTTGATTTATACTTATAGTATACAATTTTTTAGTCTTTTTGAATAGGAAAACGTATAACGAATTTTTGATAATATTAAAAAGAGCAATCAGCTCTTACAATTTACTTTCTATTATAATGGTCCAGATTTATTCTATTGTGCATTTTTTGAAAATCGCATGAATGACAGTGTTCTTTTTTAGCTCTTCCAAAATTATAACAGTAGGGATTGCTCAAATTTTGAATCGTCCTATATTCATCGCTAGCATCCACACTCATACTTTTTATATTTGCATCTATATTTTTTAGCATTTCTCTTCACCATTTATATTTTGGTTAAAAAAGCATTTTTCATACAAAAAAGAGCAAAATCTTGCTCTCAATATTTTCCATGATACGGATTTGAAATCGTTCCATCGCCTTGAAGAGTTCTTGCATAATCTGCTGAAAGATTGATAACCGGAGCGACCGCACCGTCAGTACTATAGACACCCATATAGTGCAAATTACCGCCAGCATACAAAATGAACTCACGAGCATTACCGTTATAATAGTAAGGCGAGAGCGACCAACTCCAGGAATTTGGATTGTATAAATAATATGCGGTATTACTTGTATTATATTTTCCACTTCCTGCTGCTACTATCTCATCTGCTGTTATTAGTCCTACTGGATATGTTAAAACTCCATTTCCTTTTTCTTCATTACTCACCGTAAATGCATCGTTCTTATTTGGACATACAAAACTTGGCTGTGTTTTATCTGTTTTCCATGGTCCTCCTACTCTTGACGTTGCTCCATAGGCTGTTATATTCGTTCCATACCCTAACCCTGTATCTGAGCTCAAGCCTGTCGCCGCACTTCCTGGTGTACTTCTATCATTACAAAATATTGTGTCCTCTACTGACTCACTATATCCTGCGTCTACTATATTTGTCTTATACCATCCGTCTACTATTGTCTTTATATCTGAATTTGCTGTATTTGTTTGGGCTTCTTCTTTACTTGTACTT
>CANDHX010000065.1 GCA_947384645.1 uncultured Mycoplasmatota bacterium
GAAATTTCTTTAATACTCAAATCCAAACGATAAAATAAGTAAAATACTTTCGGAATATCTTTGTTCTTTTTTTCCTTTATATATTTCCATAACATATTCCATTCATCTTTTAAAAGTACGATGCTTTCTATGTCGACTTCATCTTGAAAATTATCGATTAGTTCTAAATCGTTATCATCTTTTCCAAATAGTGAAATAGTCCTTAACCTCTGCATTAATGTAAAATGTTTTTTAATTTTATTGTTAGCTATTCCGATAATGTAACTTTTAATATTGATATCTTCTAAATCTTTTTTATTTAATATCTTCCAAAGTTCGAGATAAGTCTCTTGTAAGATATCGTTAGCATCGCTGATATTATGACACTTGACTATTACATATCTCAGCAATTCACAACTCGTATTCTCATATATTTCATTAAATTTACATAGGCCTATTCGACTAGTCATATATATCACCTACACTATAATAATCCCACATTTTAAATAAAAAGTTCCAAAATACAATAACTTTTAAAACTTTTTACCAAAATAATTTTATCATAATTCTAACTTTGCAGTAGAAAATCATCCACTAAAAAAGTACGATTTTGCAATCATACTTTCTTAACAATTACCTTTCTTAATTTTTTTATGAAATATAACACTAAATACCCCAAAAAAGAAAAGAATACAAATATAGAAATTTGACCTAAATAAAAAATGCAAAAGTTTTGGTCGTAATCGAAAAATTTAAACTTTGTCACAAGCAACATGTCCTTCCACAATCCACTTGTCATGAAGGTGTATAATCCAAAAATCGAGAAAAGAAATATGTTGAGATAATAAATATACTCGAATGTACTATTCTTTATTTTTTTATTTAGTTTGATCAAAATTCCGTGTAAGTGCAACCCAACGTGTATGCTCATAAATATAAAGCCCCACGATGTCGAAATCATATGTAAGCTTCTTCCAAACATCGTAGAAGGTATATTTAAAAAGTCAAATGCAAAAGAGGAAATCATAACTCCGCTTATAATCATACCACAAAAAGATACTAAAAGAAGAAGATTAATTGAGGTTTGAAAAATTCTATAAAGATTATATTTAACTCTAAATATAGATTTATACCACCTAATATTTAGTAAATTATGGATGATGAAAAATATAAAAGTTATGACTCCTAATACTTCATGAATTTTATTTCCTGTAATATGATAACCCATTAAAACTATAAATAAAATTATTATTATAGTGTCTACTGTTCTTTTAAAAATTTTGTTCATACAATACTTTTAATAACTAGTAACCTATTTTAGTAAGCCATTCTTTAATGGCACTTTTAGAATTTTTGTCATTTGTTCCGCTTATTGCAAGTCCTTCCATCACAGTAGCATTTTGCTCTTCATCTTTAATTTTTTTAGGGGTGTTGGATAATCCAGAACCGCCATGGGTAATAAAAGGAGCAATTTTTTTCCCTGCTAAATCATAATCATCTAAAAATGTATATATAGGCATAGGCATATCTCCCCACCAATTTGGATATCCTAAAAATATAGTGTCGTAATCATCTATATTTATTTTTGTTTTTAATTCTGGTCTTGCTTTTTTCTTTTGTTCTTCTTGAGCCTCGTCGAGTAAATCGTTATAATCGCTTTTATAAGATTTAACGGTTTCTAACCTCAAAATATCACATTTCAATTCATCGTGTATGATGTTTGCTACCGTCTCTGTATTTCCACTCATCGAAAAATATAAAACTAACACTCTTTCATTACCACTCAAATTACCACTTCCATTATCGTTATTACTATCTACATCATTAACTTTAACATCTTTTTCGATATTATCATTTTTTTTATCTTTTAAAGTCATAATAATTATAGCAGCACTAACTATTAGCAATATTCCTATTAATAAAACTAATACTTTTTTATTCATTTTTATTTCCTCCTTTGTTTAGCATTAAAAGAATGCCCTTATAAGATAAATCATAAATAGAATTATATTTAAAGTCGATTCCTGCTTCCTTCATTGCTTTTTTTTGCTTCTTTGTCACAACTGAATATGGATATAGACCAAACATGAATGGAAAAAAGGAATAAAGCTTAAACTATAAAACATTCAAACATTATCATATTCTATATTTAAAAATCTTTTTAATTATTTACACATTAAAACTTGCCGAAAAATTTTCTCATAATACCCTTTTTTTAAATATTCTCGTCTATAGATTTTGGTGTTCTCATACTGACAAAATTTTATATAACAGTTTCATCTCATCGTAAGAATTTGGTATATCAATATCATGTACACTTTCTTAAATTTGATATCGCACTATATATAATAATAATTTTCTGTTTCATTTTAAATCCTTATATTTTATACCGAATTCTTTCATTAAATCTAAAACTCCCTTTAATTCTTTTCCCTTTTCGGTTAATGAATATTCTACTTTTGGTGGTACTACAGGATATACTTTCCTCGATACAATTCCGTCATTCTCTAAATCTTTTAAATTTTGTGTCAAAACTTTCGCTGATATCCCGACAACCGAACGATTGAGTTCATTATATCTTTTAGTTCCTTCAATCAAATCTCGTAAAATCAAAATCTTCCATTTATTAGATATGATAGAAGCTGTATACTCAACAGGACAACTTGTATAAACTTTAGTCATAATTATCAACTCCTACTATTATCATATCATTACATACTATTTTGAGTAAATACACACTTTTTGGTAAGTACTTAAAAAAGTGAATTTTATTTCACTTTTAACACTGATCTTTAAAGAAAAACTCAGCTGTCATTTCCAAATAATTTACTCCACTAAAATGAGGATATTCGTCATTTACTTTTTTTATCATTTCTTCTGCACTATTTGAGTCACTTGCAATATCCAATAATGTTTCGATATAGGCAATTTTTTTGTCGACAGCACTTAAGTCTTCTGGTACATAATGAGATGTTAAAATTAAATTATAATTTTTAGCAATATAACCTTTTAAATTTTCTAATATTTTTTTCGCATGTTCTACCCCTGCAATAATAGAGTGACAATCACTACCTAACATGTGAGTATAAATTGAATTGATTTCTGGTATTTCGATATCATATCCTTCATTTGTAGGAATGATAATCATTTCAATATCGGCTAATATAACTTTATCTGCTTCGATATAATCCGTTACATTATGAATGTTTTTATCAAATATTTCTCCAAAAGTTGATGCAAAATTATCGATTAATGTTTTTCCTCCGCCCATATGTCCATATTTATCTGCATTATGGGTTGCATACTTCTTAACATCTTTTAAAAACGTGCCGCCTGCCATGTGATATGATATTAATATCCCCTCGATTTTTACTCCTAAAGATTCGATATAGTTTTCTAATTCTTTGTTGTTATCATAAAATGCTGTAGACTCGATTATGACAAGCTTTTTATTTTTTTCAAGCAAAATAACTTGGTCTTCAATATAATCTGATGTATTATAGTTATGTACTTTTACATTTCCAAAATCATAAACCAAAACATACCCTTTTCCTAATCCAATTTTTTTATTATTCATTTTAATTCCTCCTAATTTTTTTATAAAGGACGTGCACACTTTTCCTTCTGTTTTAAATTATATGATAAGAAAAATTAAAAAGTAAGTATGAACTTTTTAGTTAGATACTTACCTTTTGGTATAAATTAATTAAAAAAGGATATTAATGAAAAGATTTTGCATTAAATAATTTAAATAGTTATGTTAATAAATTTAATTTTTGATTTGAAAATAACTCTTCTCTTTATCTAAATTGATATTTTTTAATAATGCCATTTCTTCTATCGTTACAAAAGCATAACCTTCTTTTTCTAATCGTTCCATAGCAAGTAAAGCACCGTCGATAGATGTTTCATATAAGTCATGCAATAAGACTATAGCTCCGTCGTGAGCATTATTAACTATATAATTAGATATTCTATTAGCATCCTTGTATTTCCAATCTTCTGTATCCAGGTTCCATAAAATAGTATACATATTAGATAGTTCTTTAATATTAGAATTAATATTTCCATATGGAGGTCTTAAATATAAGGTCTCGCTATTTGTTACGTCTTTAATGGCTTCATTCGTCATTTTGATTTCATTGAGTATAGAATAATTATCTAATTTAAAAAGGTTCAAATGAGTATAAGTATGACTTCCTATTAAGTTACCCATATCATATGCCCTTTTTAAGGTGTCTTTATAACTATTTACTCTATTTCCTAATACAAAAAATGTTACTCTAGCATTGTATTTATCTAAATTATCTAATAGTTTATTAGTTCCAATATAACTAGGACCGTCATCGAATGTAAAAGCTATTAATTTTTTATCTCTGAACTCTTCAATATTTCTATTAAGATTACTTTGACTATTGTCTTTTTTACTATATTTTAAATATTCACTTTTTATTTTTTTTTCTAATTCTTCGTACGGTATTAAAATTTTTACTTCTCCAGCCGCATAGTATGCAACTTGTAAGGGTGGAAAAATGAGCTCCAATCCGCTATCGAGAAAATTGAAATGTTCGAAATTATTTGATTCGCACTTTAAACCTTCTTTTATCATTTGCTCATCAAATCCAAGATTGTTATCATTGCTATATTTCATGACATAGTAATAAGATAGATTAGCGAGCTTTCCTAAACTCTTTTCGTCCTCTAAAAAATCGGTAATTGATACCATTTTATCTTCATTTTTATTATAGTAATAGGATTTATCATCTCTTATATAATGTGCTCCGCCTGTATATTCATAAACAGTTATATGAACACCTAAAATATTATTTGTTTCATTGATTTCATAATCGGATTTAAATTCATATTTACTAGTATCCAAATCACTTATATCGTTTATATTATCTTTAAACTCTTTTTCTTTACTTTCTATATATTCGGTTGAATATGCTACAAGATTTTTATTTTCTACTTTAGGATAATTGATTTCGATTAAATAATCATCGTTTTCTTCTTTGACATAAAAATTTGGCTCCGATTTTTTAAAACACAAACTGGCAATTAATAATACAATACAAATACTAAAAATCGCTTTTCCAAACTTCGTTAATCTAATTCTATATCTTCTTTTTTTAATCATACTACAACACCTTTACTAACATTTAACTACTCATTAATTTTGAAATCTTCAGTCTTTAAATCGCAATAATATCTGCCACTTACAGCCGTAAATTTTAAAACGCAATAATCTGGGTCTGTGACACCTTTTTTATAAAATATTGTATCCCCTTTTTGCCAAATCATATTTTTAGTTACCTGGTCTTCTAAAACTTCCATTCTTCCTTTTAACATAACACCTACATACTTTAAAAGTCCTTTGTGATAAAAATAGATGCAAGCTTTTGTATTTTTTTTATAATGACTAACTCTTAAAGATGAAGTATTCGTAGAAAAATAAAATTCTTTTAAACCTATTCTTTTCCTAGGCTTTAGCATAGCCTTTACATTTGGATAGTTATCTTCGTCTATAGAGCATATAAAAGAGACACTTTGTTTATCGATAAATTTTTCTATTTTTACTAAATCCATACTTCATCTTTCCTTTAATTGTCCAGCTTAAGTTTACCATATTTTATTGTTTTATAAAATTATTTCTAGTTATTTTCTATTTTACTTGTTTTATTTAACAATCTATCAAAATCTGAAACGTAATTATTATCTTGAATGACTTTATATTTTTCGTATTCACTTTCTGCTTTTTCTTTTTGTTTGTGAGAATTTTTACCTTTTCCTTCTAAAACATCTTAATGAAATATCTTTAATGCATTTTCCAATTCATTCTTCCAGTCATTCATATATATCGCAATATTTTTTGGCATTATCCAAAGCGATAGCTTAAAAAAGTTGACTAAATCATTCAAATCATTTCACTTAACAATCATCCCACTAAAATTTAAAACATTTAATTATAAAAGGGCATTAACATTAATCGTTAATACTATTCCATTTTAATCAATTAGTAAATCATTTTGCTTCTTTCTAAATTAACAATTTCAAATATTTATTTAACATTTCTATTTCAAGTCTATTTATTAATTTAACAAAATCCGTATAATTACCAGTAGTATGAGCTTTATCTAAAGCTTCATAGTATTCTAATTTATTTTCTTTTTTTATTATCACAGGATAATATCCCTTATTCATTAAATCCAAATTCATAAGCAGTCTTGAAGTTCTCCCGTTGCCGTCGACAAATGGATGAATTTTAACTAATTCACCATGCACTAAATCTGCCTTACAAATATGAGCACTTATTCATTATAAAACAAACCCATAATTATTTATTTAATACCAACCTCAAATTTTTTTCACTATCGGTCTGCTCCTCTAGCAACACTCCATTTACCTCACATCCGACAAAATAATCGTTAAACATTATTATAATCAGTTCTTTTATATCCCCACCAAATTTTAAATAATTTTCCAATCTAGAAACATCAATAGCAACCTTAATTCCACTATTTCTAAAACTTGTATGATAAAATGCGTTATCTAAACCGTCTATAAAAATGTTGGATAAATTGTTATCACTCAAGTCAGAATTATTAATAACGTTCTTTCTTCCATAAGGAGAAACAGGCATTGAAAATTGAGTTCGAGCTAAATTAGACCTAAGTATCTGGATAGTACCCACTTCAGGTAATTTTACAATTGTACCACTAAAATCACAACTATCGATAGAAATGAGCCGTTCATATTTTGAGGCTATTTCTTCTCCGCAACTGAAGAGAAAACTTTGTGCCAAATCGATTTGTGCATTAGTATTTGCATAACAAACTTTGTATGGAAAAAAATCATTGCTAGGAGTATTACCCTTTATTTCTCTAACAGCATCGATTAGTTCTGTAAAAACTCCATTAAGAGCAATACAAATTAAATCATTCCACAACACATTGGCAAAATCGACTTCGCTTAAATCGACTTTAGACAAAAACATTCCAGACCATACAGGTATTTTAACTCTATACACTTTGCCTGCAATACTAACTTCAACCGTTTCAAAAAGCAATGTCTCTAATAATTCAATAGGCAGTTTAACTCTCTCGGGCCCATTATATATATCTAAATAATGAACTATTTTTTCTCTTAGTATATGGATTTCATCTTTTTTCATATCTAATCATTTTCTCCTAAGCTATATATAATGCAAATACGTAAATTTCTATTTGTTTTCAACTCATTTATTTCATCCAACAAAGCCGAAATGCTTGCAATATTTCCAAATTCATTCTGTTAATTAACATAACAATATTCTTTCTTCAATCTTTCTGCACTTTTTAAACTAAGTCAACCACATTGTTCAAATTACATAAAAATTCCTTATAAATAAGAAATTATAAGGAACTTTTAAATTATTTACTACAGCAATTTTTGTACTCTTTGCCCGAACCGCAAGTTGAAGCAAATTCAGTATTTATAGTATTATGTTTACTATGCATATTTTCTCCTTTGCAAACATTTTGCAAACAATTTGGATATTTTCTCGCATTGTCAAAAGATTTAAGTCCTCGCAAACCCTTATAAACACCACTATTT
>CANDHX010000066.1 GCA_947384645.1 uncultured Mycoplasmatota bacterium
TCTTAAAAGAAGAATCTTATTCTCTCGGTGTGGAGCACGGCATGGAAAAAGGTCGTACAGAAGGGATAAAACAAGGCATAGAAAAAAATCGCATAGAAAATGCTAAATTGCTAATATCAAGTGGTATAGATAAAGAATTCGTTATAAAAACGTTAAGTCTAAGCGACAAAGAAATCGACGAGCTATAAACGCCAATAATTAAAAAAATTCATAAAAAATATCTACATTTTACAAAATATGTGGTATACTATCCCTCGCTTATATAAAAGGAGGGGCTTTTTATGTTTGAAAATCTATGTAGTAGATTGGGATTTACAAAACATGAGCAAAAGAAAATTAAAAATTCGTACAGTTTAAGAAAGTATACTGAAAAAACGTTAGTAAAAAGACTATATAAGGCTTACACATTTATCTCATCGTTGGGCTTAAATAAAAAAGAGACTTGCAAAATTATAGTTAATTGCCCAACTATCGGTGGAACATCCCCTAATACTCTTTCTAAAAAAATAGAAAATCTTGCCAATTTGGGCTTTCAAGGGGAAGAAATTACCAAAATCGTTAAGAGAAACTCAAAGATATTATCCTATTCAATGGATACTGTAAAAGATAAGTTCGAATTTTTTACTAAACTGGGAATGGAAAAAGAATTAGTAATAAAGATGTTCTTACGCTATCCTAAATTGTTTAGTTCGAGTATAGAACTCTATCAAATAGTCATCAAAACACTTAAAGATTTTAGATTAGAATTTACAAATGAAGATATTTTTACCATTTTAAGCGGTTGTCCTCAAATATACGGCTTAGACTTAGATAAAGTAAGAGATAGAGTAAAATTGTTAAAAGATAAAAACATTTCTAATGATGAAATAAGAGAAATGATTGTAAACTTTCCGAATATTTTAAGTCAAAAACAAGACAATTTAGAAAAAAAATTGGATATATACTTTGAACTTGGTCTAATGTCTTTAATAATAAAAGATTCAAAAAGACTCATGCAAAGTATAGATTTGACGATAAAAAGGATGTGCTTTATTAGGGATAGAGAAAAAGAACTAGCACCCCAAAAATATTTTAGAATTTTTAATTCTCAAAAAGCATTTCAGTCTTTGTATGGAATAGATAACGAAGGACTAGACACTCTTTACGGAAACGAAGTAAAAAATATGTCTTATAAAGTGAGTTAATATGGAAGAACTGTTAAAATTTTTAGAACCGTCTGAAATCGCTTACATCTATGAGACGGACGATAGCTTAAAAGAAGTAGAAGATATAGATATAAAAGAAATCATCGACACCTTAAAGTCTATGAATATTAAAGACAGCTCTATCAAAGATGCCATACTCCAAAATTCATATCTCTTAGAAAGAACGAAAGAAGAACTGATGCTCCTTTTTTCCAAGTTAGCATCTATAGACATAAAAGATTACGACGACTTAATCATGAGAAATCCAAATATTTTGTCTCTTGAACCATTCGAAATCGACGACTTTTTAATCGAAAAGCGAAAAATGGGTTACGATATAGAAGACATTTTAGAAATGATACGAGAAGGGCAAATTTAACATCAAAATTAAGTAACTGTGAAAACTGTATAAATTCGCAGTTTTTTTATTGTCTTTTTACCTTTTGATGAGAAAAATAAAATCTACCCGGTATAATAATAATTAGAGGGTATAAAAAATATTTTCCAATCTAAAAAAAAGAATAAAAAGGTATCTTAAGTCAAAAAAGGAGGATAAGCGATGACAAAAGATACTACTATTACAAAAGAAAAAAAGGGAACTAAGAAATTCTTAAGAGACTACTATGCCACGAAACTATTAAGAGATAAAGACTCTAAAGATTATTTGATTGCCATAATCGCAGCAGCTCTAAAACTCGAACCCAAAGACATCGAAGAGGATTTCGAACTCGTCGACATCAAACTGGGATTATCTGAAAACAGCAAAAATAGTGAAGCAGACTTGGTCGCCCAGAATAAAGACTTCTACTACAACATAGAGATAAACTATTCAGTCCATAAAATCGAGACGGACTATAAAAATATAAGTTATATATGTGCCCTTGTCTTAAAACAGTTAAAACCTGGTAAAATAAACAGATATAAGGATTTAAAACCTATAATCCAAATCAATCTAAACGACTATGACCAGTTTAAAGACGAAAGATTTATATATGTTTCGAGATACTTCGAAGAAGAATCGATGAAACCTCGGGACAATTTGACAAAAATAATAGATATAAACCTAGAATATTTGAGTGAATTGGAGTATACTGATGTCAAGAAGTTAAAGGAAAACTCACTAGAACGGCTTTTATACATATTCGTATGTGAAGATAAGTTAGTATTAGACGGGTTATATGTAGGTGATATCTTAATGGAAAAAATAAAGAGTAAACTATATGATTTGAGTTCAAACATCGATGACTATTTCTACTATGACAAAGAAGAACTTTTAAAAGAGGAGTCTTATTCTCTTGGAGTAGAACATGGAATAGAAAAGGGCATAGAAAAAAACCGTATAGAAAATGCTAAGGCTCTCATCGCCAACGGTATAGATAAAAATTTTGTCATAAAAACTTTAAAACTTAACGATAAAGAAATCGAGGAACTCTAAATACCGACCTAAATTGCAAGAAAAAGACACTTAATACGTGTTTTTTTCTTGCAATATGTCGAATTGTAGTGATATAATCGTGTTAGTGCAAACGGAAGGAGGGATTTTAATGACAAGAGTAGTAGTAACTAATGGTAACATTGATAGAGCATGGAAAAATTTTAAAGTCAAATTTGCTCGTAGTGGTGTCCCTTCTGAGCTAAAAAAGCATAAAAACTATACCAAACCTGGTGTAGAAAGACGTGAAAAGAAGAAAGAGCAAATTAGAAATGCTCATAAAAGAAGAAAAAATTATTAAAATTAAAATTAACCCATATCGATTTTGGGTTAATTTTTGCTCTAAAAATGCTAAAATTTGCATAAAAATTTAATAAAACGAAAAAAATGCTTGACAAATTTAAAAAATCGTATATAATAATCGCCATTGACAGAGCAACAGCTCTATCCAATGGAGAAGAAGGGGAATTAAAAAATATGAAAAACGATAATTATACTCTATTAGATAAAACTAAACGTACTTATAAAAAATATTTGACCAAAGGTCTATCGCTAGCTAGTGCCCTTATCATGTTAGGTAGTGCTACAGGTTGCAAAAGCGATGACGCCCATAAAGATTTAGATGACCAAAAAGACAGTCCAAAAATCGAAAAGGTTACAGTTAAAAAAGATACTAAAGAAAAAACAGTTGTTTCAATTGATGAAAATAGTACCGATAAAGATGTTAAAAAAACACCTGTTAAGAGTGATGGCGATTTAGATAAAAAGCCAATTGTAACTGAAACTCCTAAAATGGAAGACGATCATAAGCATAAATTTAGTTGTTGGTATGCAATCGACGATGAATTTGAGGAAAGAGCTTGTGACTATGAAGACAAAGTTGAACGTCGTTCACATACTTACGAGACAGTAGAAATTAAATTCGTCGATGCTAAAGACGGAAGCCATTTCGTAGTAACCAAATCTAAATGTAAAACATGCGGACATATCGTTACAACTACAGTAAAAAAAGATTGTGATTACGTAGTTACTAAATACGATTCTAAAAAAGAATATATACAATGTACTGATTGTAATCATAAAACCACACAAGAACATGATTTAGGTGTAAAAACTACGAATAGAAATGGAACAGTTACTCAAAAATGTATGAACCCTGGATGTGAATATGTTTATACATATAAGCCAAGCCATAGTACTGGTTCTATAAATAACGGTGGAGGAAGCACCGGTGGTTCTGGTTCACATAGACCAAGCAATCCAGATGAACACATCCACGTATATGGAGAATGGGTTTCATTCGATGACACATTTGAACAAACTACTTGTCGTGAATGTGGAGAGAAAATTAAAAGAGAACATAAATATACAATGTTAACTGATTATAAAGACTTCTCAGAATCATTACACGAAGTAGTTCGCATCAAAAAATGTATCAACTGTAGTCATGAATTGATCATTTCTAAATCATATCAATCACACAATTTTGATGAAGGAGTTATATCTACTGATGGGAAGAGTATTACTTATACATGTAAAGATTGTGGTCATAAATATGTTAAAAGTATAGAAAAACCACCAATTCACGAACACAAATATGTAGAGCAACCTCCAACATATTCAAATATAACCGATGCTACTCATGATGTTAAAACTATAAAAATATGTAGTTGTGGAGATACACAAATCGTATCTGAAATTAAAGGTGTAGCTCATAGTTTCGAATACAAATACGACGCAGACGGTAACAAAGTAACTAATGCTGCTGGAACACATTACATTAAAAAATGTGCGTGTGGTAAGACTATCGAAGAGATAAAAGACCATAAACATACACATAACTATACTAGTAAAATTATATTAAAGTCTAACGGAAATGGAACACATTCACAATATAATGCTTATACCTGTACGAATTCAGATGGCCATTGTGATAAACCATTTTATGAACAATTAATAGAAGGCTCTAATACGAAGTGTTCTATAAATGAAGAAACTGAAAGAAAAGTTGAATTCAATGAACGAGAACATTTCACTACAGTATACGGCAAATGTGCCTGTGGAGCATCTTTAACAGATAAATTAGACATAGCTGCTCATAACATGAGTACAAATGATAATAGAGTTTATACTCACGATAAAGATTCATATTGCTACTCTGTAACTGAACAGTGTTCTGGATGTAGTTATACGGAAACTCAAAAACATGACCACGATTATAAATCTAGTTCATATCAAGACCCAGAAACAGGAGATATAACTATTACATATCGTTGTAGTTGTGGTGTAAGTTATACAGAAACTATTCCTTTTGTTCCTACTGAACATACTCACGTTTATCAAAAAACTGGTGAACATTATGTTCAAAATGGAGATGGAACACATACTCTTGTCATTGAGAAAACATGTACAAATATCGATGACAAGTGCGATAAAATCACTATTGAAGAAAATGGGACTTCATCTAAGTGTGCTATAGTTTCTTCAGAAAGAAGTGAAACAGGATACGATGATCGTGAACACTTCACTACAGTATACGGCAAATGTGCCTGTGGAGCATCTTTAACAGATAAATTAGACATAGCTGCTCATAACATGAGTACAAATGATAATAGAGTTTATACTCACGATAAAGATTCATATTGCTACTCTGTAACTGAACAGTGTTCTGGATGTAGTTATACGGAAACTCAAAAACATGACCACGATTATAAATCTAGTTCATATCAAGACCCAGAAACAGGAGATATAACTATTACATATCGTTGTAGTTGCGGAGCAAGTTATACAGAGACTATTCCTTTTGTTCCATCTGCCGATATTCCTCAAACAGGAGAAGTTGTACCTGGAACTGAAGGTTTAGAAAAAGTCGAAGGTGTTATTCCAACCACTCCAAAAGATGAAATTCAAGAAATATTAGACGGAATTTTAAATGGAGATTTAAAAGAAGATTTGGATCAAGAACAAAAACCAAAAGAAAACTTTGGTCAAAAAGAAGAGCCAAAAGATGACTTTGGTCAAAAAGAAGAGCCAAAAGATGACTTTGATCAAGAAGAAAAGCCAAAAGAAGATTCTGGTCAAGAAGAAGAGTCAAAGGGAGACTTGGAACAAGAAGAAAATGAATATGTCGAAATAATCATACAAGATGATCAAGAAGAATTAGAACCAGAACTTATTGAATCACAAGTAGAATATAAGGGGAAAAGATTGAGTTTTACATATAGTAGTTATAAAAGATAGACAAGCGAAAGAGAGTGAAAGAATATGGAAAAGGGAGAAAAAAAGTGGTACAAATCACCAGGTAACTTGGTAACACTAGTCGCTTGTATAATATTGGTACCGATGCTCTTGATGAATTTATGGATAATTTTTCAATCTAAGACTAATAAAGATGTAGTCCCAAGTGTATTCGGTATCAAGCCTTTCATCGTCCTATCAGGTTCGATGGAATCCAAAATTCATAAAGGCGATTTGATATTGACAAAAGAAATAGAACCAACAAAAGTTAAAATCGAAGATGTCATCGCATTTAGGGATGCAGAGGGCACTGTAACTACTCACAGAGTAATAGATATAGTCGAGAAAGAAGGAGAATCGTATTTTATCACTAAAGGAGATAATAATACGACCCAAGATAGAAACTTGGTTGCTCTTAACGATATTGAAGGAATATATATAGGTAGAATACCTGGTATAGGTTCCATGATGAGCAGTTTATCCGAACCGACTACTATACTCATATTGATACTAGGGATAACAATAATATTCGTAATAGGTTTCTCGATTTCTAACAAAAAGCAAAGAAATTTAGAAAGACAAGAATACCTAGAGTTTAAAAAAATGAAAGAAGAAATGGCTCTTGCTAAATCTTCTAAGACCAAGAAAACGAAGTCTATAAAAGCTGTAGAAGACGAAGACGATGAGGACGATGAGCTTCTAGATGAGGATGAGGAAGAAGAAGAAATCAAACCTCAGCCTAAAAAGAAGAAGACACCTAGTAGCACTACGAAAACGAAGACTACTAAAAAAGAAAGTACTTCTTCAAAGAAAACTAAGTCTACTGGCAAATCCAAGAAGGCTTAGATATGTAAATTTTGGTAAACCCATCGAAATCGATGTGTTTATATAGAAAAAGGAAGTCTATTAAAATCTTCCTGTGCATAGTACTATGCATTAATTGTAAAAAATTTGCATAAAGAGGGAGGTGAAAATTAATGAAAAAGAGAGGAACAATCCTTGGTGGATTATTACTAGCTGTTGTCGTTACTGGATATTCAGTATCAGGAACTTATGCAAAATATACTTCTTCAATCGATATGACTGATGAAGCTAGAGTTGCTAAATGGGAACTTAAAGCTACTGATAAAGACGGTAATGAATTACAAGAAACAAATGTAATCGATTTATTCGCAAGTTCTTATGATTGGAATGGAAAGAACTATGTTAAGGCTATAAATGGTACTGACAAAATCGTTGCTCCAGGAACAAAAGGATCTTACGAATTAGCACTTACTGGTAAAATGGAAACTAGATATGCGCTTAACTTCATCGTTAACGACACTCAAGATATCGTTATTTATTACGATGTAGTAGAAGGTAAAGTCACTAACAGGAGTACTACAAAAACTACTCAAGCTTACGAATATCATCCACTTCGTTATACTGTAAAGTATACTAGAGATGGTGAAGACGTTATCACTGATGAAAATAAACAAATCACTAATAAGACTGCTGCTGAAGTTAAAACTATGTTAGATGCTTACAATGCTTATGTAAACGCTGGAAATAGCTTTGCTCCAGGTAAAATCGCTAATATGGGTTATACTATTTCATGGAAATGGGATAAACAAAACGTAGTTGAATATGAAA
>CANDHX010000067.1 GCA_947384645.1 uncultured Mycoplasmatota bacterium
CTCATCTTTCACGATACCTTTGATCAAATCTAGGGTGTCTTTTCTCGTTCCGTCCTTATTGAAAAGCTTCTTGAGTACTCTAAATCGAGAAACTAACTTTTCTCTAGAGTTACATTTTCTAAAATGAACTGTGAATCTTTGGTCGAGCGATATTTCTTTTTCTGAAATCTTTTTGACTCTCTCTATATTATAATCGATATCCATATCTTTTGTTTTAGAAGCAACATAATTTGAAAAGAGATTTATTCCAAAAGAAGAGAAAAATTTTAAAGCTTTGATAAAACCCGTCGCATACATTTCGGCATAAAATTCACTTGGAGTATATTCTTTATCGACAAATATTCTATCCATATCGACTTTCATTATCACCATATTCATGAGCACCCTCAAAGTCTCAATATCTATTTCATTTTTTTGGAGCAATACGACACTTTTTAACATATCCGCTTCATAAAAGGCTATTTGAAAAAGCTCTATATAGTTTAAAGAAATAAATCCGTCTATCAAAGACGTATCGATAGTGATGCTCATATTATCTATATCGTGAGTGCTTTTTGCCTTATTTTCTAATCCCTCTTGAAAGAGCACATGAACTTCGATTTTAAAGCTTTCTAAGTAATCCTCGATAGTAGAAGAGACGAGTTTCATTGCGACTTCTCTATCGAAAATGTGATTGTCTTTAAGGGCGTGATTTCTAAGCATACAGGTAACGATTCCCATATCGACTCTACTGTTTGTGCTATTCTTTATGTAATCTAGTAACAATTGAAAATCTTTAATGCTCAAGCTCTCTTTTCTATCCAATGAAGAAAATATATCTTTCATCAAAACTTCTACTATGCCGTCATAATCGATTGCCGAAGTAAAGACATATTCGTATAGAGTTTTAAACTCTTCTATATATTTAGCGTATAGATCGTTTTCTTTAGCAAACTCAAACCCCTTAAAAAGCCTAGTTTTTAAAAGGCATTCTGGATTCTTCTTAAATTCATCTAAGAGAAAATCGTCAAAAAAAGATTTGATGAAATCTATCCTACCCTTGGTTAGCGAATCCAAATCGTCCTTTTTTACTTCATTATAAATAGAGAAAAGATTTCGAGAAAAAAGAGCATCTTCTATGAATTTAAGCATTGCTCCTAAGTAGACGCTTTTTTTAATTCCTTGAAAGTATTCACTATTCTCATCGAATTCGTTTTTAAACATGTCGTAAAGAGCTGGATTTGTCAAAATGCTATTTAAGAAATTAGGGGGAAGCATTTTTTCGTTTATTTCGTCTTGAAACATTTTCCCACCTCTAATTCCCTCATTTTTTCTCTTACCAAATAAGAACCGATGATTTCTAAATCCTCGAGTTTCTGTTTGTCGGTCAAACAGTTTTTTTCTTTATACTTAAAAGTATGATAAGCAAGAAGCTCAATCGGTATCATTATAGTCGATGCTTCGAGAAGCTCCCACGGATATTTATTCTTTTTCTTTTCTTCCATCGACTATAACCTAAAACCTTCTAAAAAAGATTCGTCGTCGTTGCTTTTATTAGCTTCTTCACTCTTTTCACTTTTTTCTTCTATTACTAAAATCTCTGGGTCTACTACTGCTTTGATAAAAGCTTTCGACAATACTGCACTACCCGTGCTAGCAATATCCATGATAGGAATTTCGCTATTCTTTAAAGTCTCGACTTCATCTGCGTATTTAATTGCAAATTCGTTTTTAGCTTCGCTCAAAAGAGCATTTTGAACCTTATAAATAGTCGACTTTACTTTCTTCAAAACCAAATTTCCTCTTTTAGCACGACTAGCTGATTCGATTTCCGATAGCTTTATTCGTTTAGCGGTTTTGTGGTCTGTAAAAATCGTCAGATATTCGCTTACTCGAGTTATACATGACCCCATTACTACTTCGTCGTCATCCTTTAGAGAAATTCCCTTTACACCACTAGTTTTAACACCACTAAGAGGTATTTCGCTCGTATTAAATCTTAGAGAATATCCGTTTTTAGTTACGATAAACATGTCCTCTGCTTCGATAGTTGCATCCACTAATAAGTCGTTTTCTTTTAACTTAATAGCAGACATTTCCTTGTTATATCTCGTCACGTTATATTGACCCAATAAAGTCTTCTTGACCATTCCGTTTTTCGTCGTAAGTATCAAAGCTTTATCACGAGTACCATTGTTTAGAACATAAGAACCTATCACTTTTTCATCTGGATTTACAGTAACTATATTGCTTATGTGTTTGCCCATGTCTTTCCATTTATTCTCAGGAATTTCATATATAGGAAGAAATATATAATTTCCCAAATCGGTTAAAATCATAATCTTATCCAAGGTCGATGCTTCATATATATTAAGCGGTGTATCGCCTGGTTTTAATCCTGGGTCGCCTGGCGCTTGGGCAAAACTTTTTTTGCTCGTCCTTTTTAAGTAGCCGTCGACAGTCAAAACGACCATTACTCTCTCGTTTGCAATTAATTCTTCGGCATTTATTTTTATCTCTGTCACGGTTTCTCTAATTTCTGTTTTACGTGGCGTAGCATATTCTTTTTTAATTCTCCTAAGAGTCGCCTTGATTTCCCCGTCTAGTTTAGAGCTGTCGTTCAAAATGTCTTCTAACCTTTTTATTTCTGCTGCTAATTCCTTTAACTTCTCTTCTAGAGTGACGATATCCGTATTGGTGAGCCTATATAGTTGTAACATAACTATCGCTGTTGCTTGGTCTTCAGAAAAATCGAATTCTTTAACTAGATTGACGATTGCATCGCTCTTGTTTTTAGAACCTCTTATCACTCTTATTACGTCGTCTAAAATGCTTATCGCTTTGATTAGACCTTCCGTAATATCGAATTGCTTTCTAGCAAAAGCTAAATCCCATTCGGAAGACTTAGTTACTATTTCCCTTTGATGAGCGATATAGGCATCTATTATCGGCAAAATTCCGAGTAGCCTAGGTCTTCTACTCACAATCGTAACGTTGTTATAGTTATAACTGGTCTGTAAATCGGTGTACTTGAGAAGATAATTCATTACTAGTTCTTTATTAGCACCAGCTTTTAAATCTATTACTATTCTTATATTGGCTTCCTTATCGGATTCGTCCCTAACTTCGGCAATTCCGTCGACTTTCTTGTCTAATCTAATTTCATCTATTTTCTCGACTAAGTGTTGTTTATTTACATCGAATGGAATTTCGTCTATGACGATCTTTTCTTTACCCTTTTCTTTTACGAATTCATACTTGCAGAAAACGGCTATTTTACCCCTTCCGGTTTCATAAGCTTTCCTTAGTCCAGTCGAACCTTCTACTATTCCGCCGGTAGGAAAATCAGGTCCCTTTACGATATTTAAAATCGTATCTAAGGTACAATTAGGCGAATCGATTCTCTTGATAGTGGCATCAACTATCTCTCCTAAATTGTGTGGCGGCATATTTGTTGCATATCCTGCACTTATACCCGTACAACCGTTTACGAGCAAATTTGGAAACCTCGTAGGAAGTACAGTAGGCTCTAATTTCGTATCGTCGAAGTTCGGTGCAAAATTGATTTTCATAGCTTCGAACTTGTCGACATCTCCCAAAAGTTCCTCGCTTATTTTAGCTAAACGGCATTCCGTATAACGATAGGCTGCTGGTGGGTCGCCATCTATTGAACCGTTGTTACCGTCGACTTCTACTAGTATTTCGTTTTGTTTCCAATCCTGTGAAAGTCTAATTAGAGCATCGTATACAGAAGTATCTCCATGAGGATGATATTTACCTAGTACGATACCTACAGCATTGGCGCATTTTTTAAATTTTTTATCGTAAGTGTTGTTATCCTTACTCATTGCATAGAGTATTCTTCGCTGAACTGGTTTTAACCCATCTCGCACGTCTGGTATAGCTCTATCTTGTATTATATATTTAGAATAAGTACCGAATCTCTTTTCCATTATTTCTTCGAGACTGTAATTATATATTTTTGTAAGTGTATCTTCCATATCCTTAACCACCTTATCACATTTTATCATAAATCTAGTTGTTAAGGCAAATTTTTTGTTTTAAAGATAGAATAAAATGGAATCGAAAACACAAAAAAAAGAACATCTGATATAGTATAAATAAACTAGAAATCAGGTGTTCTAATATCAAAAATTTTAAAGAAATGTTAAAAAAGTATTAACCCATGTAAATAAGTTAATATTTTTAATATAAATTAAACCTTCGATAACTTTATATAGTGCTTTTTCTTATCTAGATAATCTTCTATTTCGAATTTTAGTGCCGTAAGCTCTTTTCCGATGATTAAATCTAACACAGATATATCGGTAAAGTTTTCGATATGGAGTGGTTCGATTGTAGATGCCTCATCACCTATTTCGGTTACCAGTTTTCTATAATTTTTCACGACTTCGATAATTTCCTCGTCTAAAATGATTTTTTTAAATTTTCTTAAGATATTTTTAAGCTTTTCTTTATAAGCACTAGCTCTATCAGGGCTAATGTTATTAGATTCTAATAATTTCAGTATATCCAAGCTTAAAGAGGAAGTTAGACAAGACTTTTGTAAATATTTCGGATCATCATATAATACCATATTTATAGAATCTAAAATATTTTTATAGTATGTCGAAGTCGAAACAATCGAAGACAACTCTTCAACTAACAAGAGTAATTCTTTATACAAAGAAGTATCGTCTTCATTAAAATCTTTTTTAAATTCGTATTTGCTGGTTATCTCTTGAAGTCTTTCTAAGTACTTTTTCTTATTTTCCATATCTAACTTAGCAATCAAATCTTTTATTTTTCTAATGAAAAAAGCTATATGAGAATTTCCAAATCCTTCCAATTCTACTCTATTTAAACTAAACCTTCCGCACTTTATAAATAACTCATCTATTTTCTTTCTAACATCGTCTATATTAAATGGTTTTTGACTTGAAAAAGGATTTTCATTATCTCTTACAACACGACTGGCTAAAGTTTTCGAGCAATTATCTATGGCATGTTCTAATATAGAAGCTAACTCATCTAATAAAAGTTGTCTATTTGCCTCTCGAGCAATCGAAATAATCAATGTAACTTTATCTTTATCTGTTTCTATAGTAGTTGGCAAAGATATATCCCTATTTAACATACTTTTAAAATCGTTAAGTTTTTCTAACTCGCTTAATAAGTCATCTCGTTTTAATTCGTCGATGATGTTTCTTAAAGCGATTGTCAAGTCTATTCTCAAAGTATCGGCGTCTTTTCCTAAAGTTAAGGATATTTCCTCATTTAAAGCGTTATCTGGATTAAAATATTCTAAATCATCTTTATATTTTTTTAAGAGTCTATCTACTTTGAGAAAAATTTTTTGTTTAGAAGACTCTTCCAATAGCTCGACTACACCTCTAACTTCATCTACTAGACTACTCACTTCACTTTTTTCTTCTTCAATTAAAGATTTATTATCGTTTCCCTCTAATACATCATCGCCTCTTTTTTCTTCCTTGTCTTCTAAACGCAACTCTATGTGTTCTATAGAAGTGAAAAACCAAGTTACCGAAAAAATCTCTTTAATGCTCATTTTATTTAATATGACTACTCTTTTTAAGTTTTTAAAATAATCTGGATCGAAATAAGATTTAACAAATTCGATTAGACTTCCTTCATTAATTATGTATAGTTCTTCTAAAGTCGAAGGAAACACTTCTTTCTCTAGGCGAGTCGTCGATGAAATAGTTAGCTTTTTAATTTTACTGAGTATAAAGGCTCCCTCACCAATAATTCTAACATTTTTAGATAGCTTTACTTCTTCTATTGAATAGCTTACAAAAGCGGCATCTTTTATTTCGACTAAGCTTTCTGGAAATATAACCGTAATAGAGTTTCCACTTTCAAATGGATTAGCAAAAGCATTTGACTCGATTTTTTTAACGCCTTCGGGAATAGTGATAACTCCACCCTTATACCGTTTTATACTGAGCTTTAAAACTCCGTCTTCGATAATCCAATTGTCGTCACTTAAAGAAATACCACCTTTTATTTCTAGTTCTCTAAGTTCTTTATACTTGAAACGTACTCCCATTTTTTGAAGTTTCATTTCTTCTTTTAAAGTCAATCTATTTTCTTTTATAATTATCGAAGGATGCACATAATCGGCAAGTTTCTTTAAATAATTTTTTAAAATGACAAATGCACTTCCTGTACTATTTCTAATTGTAAAAACTTGGGTGTTTGTAATCGAACTGTCTTTGATATTAAGATGAGTTGTATCTGATATCTCAAAAACTCTAAATTTCGAGATAAACATGCTTATTTCTTCAACGTTATCGGGAAAGTAAATACAATCTATCCCACTTATTACATGGTCTAGCTCTACTTTTCGAACAGTTTTGGGAACACAAAAATAATCATAAAAAATCTCCGGGTCTTTTACTATGTCTTTTAATACCCCATTTTCTATAATACACGATATATTTTTCTCTTTATTGGCTGTTTCCATAAATACTTCCTTTTTAATTTTTTCATATTATACTTTAATTTATGCTAAAGTCAATGCAAAGAGAGGTATTTATTTACACGTTTTTTTCTCTTTGAGGTTCTAAATCTCCATTGTTAAAAAACATGTCATAAATTCTTTTATAAGACTTCGTTAGTTTTTCTCTTTCCAAATCATCTAACCCTATTAAGACCTCATCAGCTGTATCGTTCTTGAAAAAACAGATGCCATATTGTTCCAACTTTAGAACCACTTCTTCCGGTCTAAGAGAGCTATCGCCAAGCAAAGCATTTAAATCGAATATACTTTCAGCATCGATTTGTTTTTCCATGACACCACATTCTAAGTGAGCTGCATAAAGTAAACCTAAGATATATCTCATCGAATTCGCAAATCGCATCTTTTGATTTTTAACGACTTTTTTTGCTACATAAACTAGATAATATTTTATGAAGTCCCCTAACAAGCTATCTTTTTCTATCGAGGCAAGATAAGTAGAAATCACTTTATCATCTAATTTACCATTTTTCATATACAAGCTCAAAAGTACATACTCGATAAAACTCGTAATCGATGCAGAATATATCGTGTAAAATCTATAATCTAGCCAACCATTTAAATCGGTTTTTTCAAAAACTGGTTCTTCTATAGAAATATTGCTTAAATAATCATATAAAACTAACTCGATAAAAATAGAGGGAGCTTCGGCTAAAAAGTTTTGAAAAAGTGATAACCTATTGTTATTTTTGATACACAATAAATGCATCCACTCGTGAACGATTTTAAAGGCATCAAAAATATTTTCTTCTAATTTTATAAAACTTTTTCTACTTTCTAATAGAGTTAAAGTTTTAGAAATAGAAGATGAAAAATCGAATTCCCAAATTTTATCTAAAAAAACTTCGCCATAGTTTCCACTAAATTCTCCTAAAAAGTCCAAGATCGGAAGAGCGTCGTGTAGGGAAAGAGTGTAACTGTAGGTGTAG
>CANDHX010000068.1 GCA_947384645.1 uncultured Mycoplasmatota bacterium
AGTTACACTCTTTCCCTACACGACGCTCTTCCGATCTCATCTTCCTTGACATAACAATCGTAATTATATGCACTAGATATGAACTCTGGATTTAAATTACAACTCGTAACGTTTAAACTCTTTAAAGTTGAGTCGCTATTGAACTTCGTATCCAAAGAAGTCTTAGCTCCCATGTTTTGATAAATAGGTATCAAGAAATCATAAGGTGCAACGTCCCAATTGTCGATAGTATCAAAAAATTTATAATAACCAGTATAAGTACTATAGCTCTCTTGATATGGAGCCCTTACGTTTTGCATGTATTGATTGCCATAGTAGTTTCCATATCTATCCGGAGCAATCGTATTAAATTTTTGATAATACTTATTAGCTTGCCCACGATTGACGTAACTACTTCCTAATAGTGATGCTCCACCATATATCGAGATGTGCTGATTATTCCAATTCTTATTTTCAGCATAAGATAGAGCATTTAATATAACTTCAGCTGTCGTCTTACCTGTTGCATTTATATTGAAAAAATTATAAAAGCCTATGTGTTTCCCGTCATATCCTTTACCAAAGGACATCACAGAACCGTTGACACCTTGTTCTTGAACGACTCTGCTTGCCAAGTGATTAGGATTGACGTTGTTATCCTTCCCAGCCGTCAAGAAAGTATCGGCATAATTATGTGTTCCTAAAGAACATCCATTAGCTCCTGGTAAACAGTCGAATGGTGCCTTCATAAAGGTATTACCGATTATTTTATTTACCTGTTCGACAGTCTGCGTTTGTCCATTAAAGCCGCCATTTTCAAACATAAAGATGTGCGATTCATCTAAAAAATTTCTAGGGTCCATATAGAAGGCTACAGTCTGACGACTAGCTCCATACCAGTTTCCGCCTCCCACAAGCTGAATCCATTGTCCATTCTTATAAGCACCGTCATCCGTCGACCTGAGACTCGTATTAGAACTGTCTATTACGTTTCTAGCGATAACTGAGTATTCTCCATTTACAGCTTTATAAAAATCCATTCCATTTGCAACCCCACCAGTATATGAAGGCGAAAACGTCCAATTTGGGTGTATAGCATGTAAAATAGCCAAGCGACTTGCATAATCGGTAGGAAATCCCATATTAACTAAACTAGTTTCATATGCTTCATCGATAGTGTATTCTTTTCTTATCACGTTACTCTTAGGAACATAGCCTTCGTACATGAAACCGACATACATAAATCCTATTTTATAGCAATTCCCTTCTTCTCCGACTATTTCTACTGCTTCTGGCGAATAAAGACTCATTTTAGCATTCGTATCGCTAAGTAAATTATCTCCTCCGCAAGTTTTTCTGACAGTCGAACTAGCTTTCACTATTCCTCTTACATACGTTTTAGAAGCCATAACATCGCTTGAAAAGGCAATCAAACAAAGCATCAATAAAGAGATATATCTAAACTTCTTCATTATAGACCTCCACTCTATTTAATTATAGCACATTTTGTCGAAATCCTTATATAATTGTCTTTTTACTTGACACCGATAGTACAATTTGACTTTTTACAATTTAAAAAGATACCACCCAAGAATTATTATCTCATGAGGGTATCTTTTCTTAATATTCTAAACTGTTAGGGTCTAATAGAAAATCATATATGCTCATTATGATTATGCCATTTTCATAACGAGACTTTTTAATATTATCCCCCACTATTATTATTTTTTTAAAGAAATCGTTTACATTTAATAAAGGCTTCTGTTCTTGCTCTACTTTTTCTTTAGTTCTCATTTCTAATGCAGATTGAATATATATTTTATTATTTCCTTTATTAGCAACGAAATCGATTTCTAGCTGTTTTTTGCTATCCTTTTCCCTTATTTCAACTGAACCTACATCGACGTTATATCCACGTTTTCTCAATTCCAAATATATTACATTTTCCATTGTATGAGATATTTCTTCGCTTTGTCTAAAATCTAAAAATGAATTTCTAATTCCCATATCTGTAAAATAGTATTTTTGGGGTGTTTCGATAAACTTTTTTCCTCTAACATCAAAACGTCTTGCCTTCTCGATTAAAAAAGCATCTTGTAAATAACAGAGATAATTATATATAGTTTTATCAGTCATACTCGAATCTTTATCACGTTCCTTAAACGAATTCGATAATTTTAGCGGATTAGTTAATGAACCTATGTCTGATGCTATTATTTGTACGAGCATTTCAAATTCTTCCTTATTTTGAATTTTATTTCTATCTATAATATCATTTATATATACATTTTCTTTTTGCATTCTTAAATAATCGGTTTTAGTGTTCTCTGTTTTAGCAAGTACAGCAAGTGGCAGGCCACCATAAATATAATATTCATTAAGTGCCTTTTCCTCACTTCCATTAAATATTGAGAAGAATTCATCAAACGACAATGGATATACTCTTATTTCATCACCTCGTCCCCTAAATTCAGTAACTATATCGGAAGATAAAAATTTAGAATTACTTCCTGTTACATATATATCTACATTTTTAATATGCATAAATCCTATCAGAACTGATTCGAAATCTTTAACTTCTTGTATTTCGTCCAATATTAAATAATATCTATTATCATCGATTATTAAACTTCTTATATATTGGTCTAGGTTATCTGGGTCTAAATAGGTACTATTTTTTCTTTCATCTAAACTCAGTTTTATTATATGTTCTTCATCAATTCCTTGCTGAATAAGATAATCTGTAAATATTGGGTCTAATAAATAGGATTTTCCACATCTTCTAATTCCTGTAATTATTTTTATAAGCCCATTATCCATTCTTTCTATAATTTTTTTTAAGTAAAAGTCTCTTCTTATTTCCATAGTCTATTATCCTCACATTTTCTAGAACTATTATATCAAATACATCGATTTTAATCAATTAGTTCATTACGAATTTTTTCCGTTTCTGCCCTTTTTTCGTAATGAAATGAGTTTAAAATTAAATCTTAGTTAAAACGAGGAAAAGCCCTATCCGACTTTTCCTCGTTTAGCCACTTCGGGGCTTTACTTTTTCTTCGTTTCTTATTCTTGTTTTGTTCTTGTTTTCGCAAACACTTCGTTTATTATCTCCGTGCTTTATCCATTTGAGCTTCCTTCGTGCTTCACACTCACTCGGCTCTAAATGGATCACTCATACTTCCTGTTCCTTTTAAGGTTTTAAAGTATTCTGCTGTTAGATTGATGACCGGAGAAACATCACCTGAGCCAAACAAATCTAAGCTATTCTCAAGACGACCAGAACGAAGCAGCGTCATAAGACTATTAGTCTGAATAAAAGCACGAGGTGAGAGTGACCAACTATGTGCTGCTGGATTGTATAAATAATATGTTGAGTTTGTTGTTCCATACTTTCCGCCTGATGCTACTATCTCATCTGCTGTTATTAATCCTACTGGATATGTTAATGCTCCATTTCCTTTCTCTTCATCATTCACTGTAAATGCATCATTCTTCTGAGGACATTTAAATATTGGAGTATAGTTATTACTGTTACCATTTTTAAATCTTGCTAATACTCCATATCCTGTTAGATTTGTTCCATATCCTAATCCTGTATCTGAGTACAAGCCTGTTGCTTCTTGTCCTGGTGTACTTCTATCATTACAGAATATCGAGTCGGCTACAGACCCGCTATATCCTGCATCTACTATATTCGTCTTATACCATACATCTACTAAACTTTTTAAAGTCGAATTTGTTTCATTTGTCTGAGCTTGTGCTTTTGATGTGCTGGGTTCTCCTAATGTTCCTCCATACATCCAACCTACATATTTAGCATCATCATAATTTGAATTATATACTTGAAAAACATGAGAACATCTATCTAGGCTTGCTTCTCCATTTGCATAGGCTATCGTTCCATCATATATAATTCTTACACTTCCATCTCCATTAACTCTTATAATTCTCCAAAACATATTTTTTCCTGCTTTACTACCATTTGAAGAATCATTAGCCCACTTGCCAAATTTTACATAGTTGTTTGTTACTGCTCCTCTATAGAAATATGAGGTTCCATAATCGTCTTCCATTGAATATAATCCTGCATCGCTTGCTGTCGTTATCGCTGAAAAATCTGGCATTGTATCAGTTACAGGTATTGGAGTTACACCTAGTTTTTTAATTACTCCTACTATTGGTTTTTCCCATTCGGCAACTACTTTTGTATTTGACTTGCCTATGGTCAATGTTCCGTCTGCTAATGAGCTTCCATATCCTGATATTTTCCAACCTAAGAATGTTTCTCCTTCCTTTGTTGGAGTTCCTATCGTTTCCGTTTCTCCATTCTTTTTTGTTAGAGTCTGTACTGTATTTGTATCTCCTAAAGTTCCACCGTTCGGGTCTATTATTAAATCGTAGTTTCTATTCGTTGAAGGTTGACTGACCGTAAACTTAGTCGATAGATTTGCTTTTCTATCCGCTTCTTGATCTACATCTTGTAAGTCGTTGAATGTTATTATTAAATTATAATAGTATTTCTTTCCTACTGGAATCTCTATGTCTGGTGCAAGTGTAGTTGTGAATGCTGTACTCGTTACCGGTACATTAGTTTTCCCTATTATTTCAGTATACCCTGAACCTTCTGTCTCAGATTGTTCTAATGTATAAGTTAAGCTTCCTTCCATATAGGTATTTACTATATCTAACCAATCTATACTCACCACGGCATCTAAGTCTCCTGTATTTTCTAATGTGAAAGTCTTCGTTTTATTTTCTCCTAACATAATTCGCTCATTTATCGTGGGATTTCCGTCGGCAAATGTTAGCTTCATAGTTCCTGTATCTATTTGGGCATTTTGTCTATCGTCGTTGTTTACATTGATGATAAAGTATGCATACGTCCCCATTATACATGCAAATACTAGAGTCACCACACATAACGAGAGTATTATAGCTTTTTTGGTCTTAGAACTTTTTTCTTGTCCTTCCATTTTTTATTTTCCTTCTTTCTAGAGTATTCTCTACCATAAAAAGTGTAACATAGAAATATTAAAAAGTAAATTATTAAACTTAGAAAAGAAATCGAATTTTTGAAAACAAAAAAGTCCAAACAAGGACTTTAGTTATTATCTACAAATTCTACCATTTTTTTAAAAACGGCTGGATTTTTCTCTACTTTTTGAATTAAATCGTCGTGGTCGAATTTAGAGAAGATATTTTTAAAAGACTCTGCATCTCTTAAAAATATGTCTGGGAATTTCAACACGACTTGAGCATAATTAGAAACTCCGAAATCTTTCATATAACGAATATTCTCGATTACTAATCCTTCGAATAAACCTAACTCCGTGTACACCTCTTCGTCGATATACTCAGCAATCTCTTCGACATCTCTACTATCTAATCCAAAATTATATAAATATTCAAGTGCCATTATAGATTACCTTCTTTCATTGCTTTAACTTTTCTCAAAAGAGTTATTTCTGGTCCTACTGTCTTCATCTTCTTTAAATCTGTTCCGTCTATTGTGTTGATTGCCTTAATGACATCTTCAGCACTCATATCGAATGGTATTTGCTTGCCGTCTTTATATGAAATCTTGTCTGTAGTTAGACCTTTTAATCTCTTAAAAGATGTTCCGTAAGGACTTAGAAGTTGGTCGACTGTATTTTCTGAATTGTCTTCCTTAACTTCGTTAGATATAGAGCTCTCTAATTCTTCATTAGGAGCATTTAATATGCTTTCCCAACTAGACAAGTCTACATCTAGAAATGATGTATTATTGCCTTCGTCCTTGACGTCACTGCTAGTATTAGAGAATAGAGAATCTAAGTTATCTGTATAAATAGGCTTATCTATAGGCTTAGCTTCTGCTTCGAGATTATCCTTTACAGCGTCTTCCTTTTTAGTTTCTTCCGTAGCTTCTTTTCTAGCTGGATTATATCCGGTTAAATCGTATATCTGTTTTAGTGATTCGTCTATTGGATTTTTAAGTTCTTCTACTACTTCTTCCTTTTCGACTTCGCTAGCTTTAATAGTTTTTTTCTTATCTTCTTCTGTGTCTTTAGATTTGCTAGTAGATGTTCTTCTAGCATCTGCCTTTTTTATAGGAGCTTTAGTTTCGGTTTTCTTAGAAGGTATCTCCTTTTTAGCTGACATCTCCTCTAAGTCTCCACCGATTCTCTCTGCTTCTTTTATCATATAATCTAAAGTCTTGTTATATTTATAGAGTTCTAGATTATAGTTATCTAAATTTTTATTTAAATCGTCTATTATCTTAGTGAATTCAGTAATGTTATTCTTAATCGCTTCGATATCGCTGTTTAATCTTGCAATCTCAGAACGATTCTTCTCGACATCTCGTTCACAATTAGCCTTAGCTCCGTCGATTATTTCACTATATAATTCTTTAGTCTCACCTTTACTAGTCGAAGAATAAGCATCTACTATCTTTTTATAAGTACTTTCGACATTTTCGATAGCGTCCTTAATCACTTCGATTTTGTTTTCCATTTTAGTAATCTCGTGTTCACATTTTTCACGGGATAGTTCGTTGTCGGAAATCTCCTTAGTCGTATCTTCTATACGTTCTTCATAATCTTTGATACTAACTTTAATATTATCTATTAGAGTTGCAAGTGAATCTTTAGCTCTACTTACAAAACCACTAAACAATTCAGGATTTCTCTCCCCATTAAACTCAAATTTTTCCATCACAAGCATCTCCTCTTTTTACTCTTTTATTCTTAATCTAGAACCATTTTAGCAAATAATTTTCCAAATGTAAACCCTTTTTTCTCTATTAAAGGACTATGCTAAAAATGTCGAACTTAAAAAAGGCATTAAGCCTTTTATAGTATTTTCTTTTGCTCACGATTATATTTAAATTTTTCTGGATATACAAAACATAAAAAGTTATTTAAATGGTGTTTAAAAGATATAACCCCTGCTACGAAGACGAATACAACTACGAGTAAAACGCCGACCTTTATATTAATCAAGTCGCTTTTTCCTTTATAGATAGCATCATTTAACTTATCCGGATTTACTTTTATAGGTAGCATCTCGCCCTCTTCATACCCAGCACTTGCTTTCACATCTACTTCGAAGTGTTTGCCCTCTAAATCGTAAGCTACTCGATATACGAGTTCGTTCTTTTTAGATAATATCTTGGCATTGAGTTCGGGATAGTTAAGAGTTTTCCCGTCTTGTACAAAAGTGGAAATTAAAAATATCATTATAAAAAATGTCACAAGCAAAACTCCAAAAGATAAGATCGGAAGAGCGTCGTGTAGGGAAAGAGTGTAACTGTAGGTGTTGG
>CANDHX010000069.1 GCA_947384645.1 uncultured Mycoplasmatota bacterium
GTATCTATGAAGAATACCTTCAAAAAAAAGATGGCTCCCAACTTTGGATGGTCAACACTAATAAATTAGTGAGGTTTTATCAAGGTGTCGACGGTCTTAAGACTGGATTTACTGGTAAAGCTGGATATTGTCTAACTGCAACTGGTAAATGGAAAGGCTTAAGACTCATAAGTGTTGTAATGGGAGAACCTGGACATGATGAGAGAAGCAAAGACACGATAGCTATGTTAAATTATGGAAAAAGTACCTATAAAATAAATACGATTTTAGAAAAAGGTAGTTCTTTAGGTTCAGTAGATATAGAATTGGGCGAAAAATTAGAAGAAGAAATTATTTTAGAAGAAGAAGCAACTGATTTAGTCAAAAATGCCGACAAAGAAAAAAACTATGACTATAAGATGAAATTAGATAAGGTAAAAGCACCAGCTAAAAAAGGACAGCGAGTAGGAATACTAGAAATATATGCTGATGAAGAAAAAATAGATGAAAAAAACATTATACTTAAAGAGGACGTCGAAAGATGTACATTTTGGACAACTATGAAAAGAATACTTAAAGTTTTTATAACTGCAAATAACTAATTCATTACTGCACATCTCTTAGATGTTTTTTTTATACAAACATTTTAGATAATAAACTTTTTTTAACGACAAAGTTTTTAGATTTATAATTCAGAAATATGACTTTCTTTAAAGCCTTTATTATAAGATTAGTTAGTGTTATAATGCTCTTAGAGGGCTTTATTATGAATATATTAGGAAATGAACAAAAAAAAGTTTTAGAAAAAGGACTTTCCGAAGAAGAATATAATGCACGCTTTGAAAAGTTTTTAGAATTGTACTATAAATTAAGAAGTATAGATGAAGATAGATGGTGGAGCAAGTTATCTTTAGAACAAAGACAAAAAATACATGGTCTAATTTTAGGCATATACAAAATAAAAAATAAACTAGGTGGATTTAGTTATCAACTTTTAGCAGATAAAAGAACCCCTACAGATAGACCTATTATTTTTGCTCCCACTCATATTGGGAAATTTGATATAGAGAACATAAGTGAGGCAATAAAATCACATTACTATCTTTTATCTGGCGATTTTGAACACATTCAAGGAATAATTGATGCTCCTTTTTTGGGTCTCAACAAATGTCCAAATTGCAATGCCCCTTTAGAAAACGTCCAATCATCCGTTTGTCCTTATTGTAATTCCACTATAATTAATAGCCAACACGATTGGGTATTATCGAAAAAAGAAATGATAAGACAAAGACGAGGATAATTAAAATGCGGGTTTGAAAGAACAAAAGTCTTCACTGGGCTTTTTTTTTATTCTTATTTCTAGTATAATATAAAAGAAAGCATCGGAGGAATGAAATATGTATAATTATATAAAAGGAAAAGTAGCGTACCTAGAAAGCAATTTTATCGTGTTAGACAATAATGGAATAGGCTATAGTATATTTGTCCCTAACCCCTATAGTTATCAAGATGGAGAAGAAATAACTGTATACCTATATAACCAAATACGAGAAGATGAAAACTCTTTATATGGCTTTAAAACGAAAGAAGAAAGAGAGCTATTTCTAAAATTACTATCGGTAAAAGGACTCGGTCCAAAAGTGGGTATGGGCTTTTTTGCAACCGGCAGTATAGCAGGAATTGTCGATGCTATTGAAAGAGAAAACGTTTTATATTTAAAGAAATTTCCTAAAGTAGGAGAAAAATTAGCAAAACAAATAGTTTTAGATTTAAAAGGAAAATTAGGAGATGTCAAAGTAGAATCGACTACCCAAAGTGACTCGTTCGAGCTTATTAGTGTCTTAGAATCTTTAGGATATAAAACGGCAGATATTAACAAGATAGTACCTAACGTAGACAAAGAAAAAACGATTGAAGAACAAGTAAAAGATGCACTAAAATTGCTATTAAAATAGGAGGGTTTTAAATGAAAGAAAAAGAAAACGTATTGGATGCTGAAAAGACCAAAAGTGACGAATTTGAAACCAATATTCGTCCCCAGAGAATAGACGATTATATCGGTCAAAAAGATGTTAAAGAAAATATTAGAGTTTTTATAGAAGCAGCAAAAATGAGAGATGAACCACTCGATCATGTATTGCTATATGGACCTCCAGGGCTCGGCAAAACTACTCTAGCTCATATAATAGCTAATGAACTAGGAGTTAATATTAAAACGGCTAGTGGTCCTTCTATCGAAAAAAGTGGTGACTTAGCAGCAGTTTTATCGACATTGGAGCCAGGAGATGTATTATTCATAGATGAAATACATAGAATGCCAAGAATAGTAGAAGAAATATTATATCCCGCAATGGAAGATTATGAGCTAGATATCATAATCGGTTCAGAGGGAAGTACCAAAAGCATCAAAATAAATCTTCCACCTTTTACCCTAGTTGGCGCAACCACTCGAAGTGGCGATTTATCTAGCCCCTTAAGAGATCGCTTCGGAATAGTTTGTAAATTAAATTATTATACTGACAAAGAATTATCTGATATAGTTAAAAGAACTTCTAGAATTGCTGGAATGGAAATCGAATCGGATGCTGCTTTAGAACTAGCTAAACGAAGTCGCAAAACACCTCGAATTGCCAATCGACTCTATAAAAGAGTTAGAGACTTTGCTTTGGTTGGTGGAGATGATAAAATCGATATCAAAGTCACTAAGAAATCTTTAGATAGATTAAAAGTGGATAATTATGGTCTCGATGAAATAGATATCGAGTATTTAAAGAGTTTAATTACTAAATTCAATGGAGGACCTGTAGGCCTTGAAACAATTGCTACATCTATTGGCGAAGAAGTTACGACTATAGAAGATGTAGTAGAACCTTTCTTATTACAAGAAGGATTTGTAAAAAGAACTAGAAGTGGACGAGTTGCTACTGAAAAATCTTATGAACATTTGGGAATAAACCATACATTTAGTTTATTCGATACAATAGAAGAGGAATAATATGATAAAAATTGATGGAAACAAATTTAAAAAAGAATTACTTGAGGAATATAAAGAAAAAATAGCTTCCGAACATTTGGATATAAGACTAGATATCATATTTGTAGGTGATAATGGTGCGAGTGAAGTTTATGTTGGAAAAAAGCTAGAGGCTGCTTCTTATGTAGGAATTAGAACTAATCTTCATCGTTTAGGTATGAAAACCACTACTAAAGAAGTACAAGATCTGATAAAAAGCTTAAACGAAGATGACGAAGTAACAGGTATAATTTTGCAAAGCCCAGTTCCAAAAGGGGTTGACTTCGATTCGTGTGCAGGTTTAATCGAATCGAGAAAAGATATAGATGGATTTACTAAACAAAATATCTTTGCTTTATACAATAATGACGAAGAATTAATACCTTGTACAGTTAAAGGAATTATCAAATTATTAACACATTATGGAGTAAACTTAGAAGGCAAAAATGTCGTCATTATTGGTCGCTCGAGCATAGTCGGAAAACCTTTGGCACTTGCTTTAATCAATAGAAATGCTACTGTGACAGTATGTCATTCAAAAACTGTAGATTTAGAAGCATTTACAAAAAATGCCGACATTTTAATAAGTGCAGTAGGCGTTCCTGGATTAATTAAGGAGAATATGGTTAAAGAAGGATTTGTTGGAATCGATGTAGGTACAACAAGAGTTTTCGACGAGGCATCGGGCAAAAATAAACTAAAAGGTGATTTTGACTTTGAAGCATTGAGCAAAAAAGCTAGTCTAATAACGCCTGTCCCTGGTGGAGTAGGACCTATGACAGTAACTTGTGTTATAGAAAATTTAATAGATGCTAAATTAGAAGAAAAAAAACATCAAAAAAAGATGAATTTAAAAATAAATAGATAGGAGAATGTAGATGGATACTGCATTAAAAGAAGCATTAGAGAAAGAAAGAAGAAGACAGGAAAACAATATAGAATTAATCGCAAGTGAAAATTTTGTATCGAAAAATATACTCGAACTCCAAGGGAGTATTCTTACCAATAAATATGCAGAAGGATATCCAGGTAAGAGATACTATGGCGGTTGTGAATACATAGACATTTTTGAAAAAAAAGCTATAGAATACGTTTGCAAATTGTTTAATTGTACTTATGCAAATGTCCAGCCACACTCTGGAACGAATGCCAATATGGCTGTCTATAGAGCTCTACTTGGAAAAGGAGATGTCGTGATGGGCATGAACCTTTCCCATGGTGGACACTTGAGCCATGGACACAACTTAAATTTTAGCGGTATAGACTATACAATAGTAGATTACAAAGTCGACCCTCGTACCGAAATGATTGATTACGATGAATTATTGAGAAAAGCAAAGGCTGAAAGGCCTAAAATGATCATTGCTGGTGCTAGTGCATATCCGAGAATAATAGATTTTAAAAAGTTTAGAGAAATAGCCGACGAAGTTGGAGCATACCTAATGGTCGACATGGCCCACATAGCAGGGCTCGTAGCAACTGGGCTTCACCCGTCACCATTCCCTTATGCGGATGTTGTAACTAGCACTACTCATAAAACCCTAAGAGGTCCAAGAGGCGGCATAATACTCACAAACGATGAAGAAATAGCCAAAAAAATCGATAAAACGGTTTTTCCAGGAATTCAGGGAGGTCCTTTGATGCACGTAATAGCTGCTAAAGCAGAGTGCTTTGCTGAGGCTTCGACCCAAGAATTTAAAGACTACACTCACGACGTAATTAAAAATGCCCACGCCCTATGTGAAGCCTTAATCGAAGAAGACTTTAGAATCGTCTCTGGAGGAACTGATAACCACTTAATACTAGTAGATACGATGTCGAGCGTCATGCTAACAGGAAAAGAAGCCGAAAAAGTCTTAGACAATATAAATATAACAGTTAATAAAAATACGATTCCTTATGACACTGAAAAACCTTTTGTTACAAGTGGTATTCGTATAGGGTCTGCTGCAATGACTACAAGAGGACTAAAAGAAGAAGATTTTAGAGAAATAGGACACATCATAGCGTGCTCACTTAAAAATAAAGACAACGCCGATTTGCAGGATGAACTCAAAGCTAAAGTATTAGATATAACTCAAAAATATCCTTTGAATTATTGATATGGACAATATATTGTTTTTGATATAAAATAGCTTTTATAAAAAAGAAGGGAAGTTTAAATGAATACAGAAGATTATAATTATGAATTGCCAGAAGAGTTAATCGCTCAGACGCCTTTAAAAGAAAGAAGTGCATCTAAACTTCTCGTCTTAGATAAAAGTTCTAAAACCCTAGAAGATAAAAATTTCAAAGACATAATCGATTATCTAGAAAAAGGCGATGCACTAGTGATAAACGATACTAAAGTCATTCCTGCAAGACTAATCGGTTTTAAAGAAGATACGGGAGCCAAAATAGAGATTTTACTCCTTAAAAACTTAGAAGGAGATTCTTGGGAATGTTTAAGTAAACCGACAAAAAGACTCCATATAGGAACAGTTATTTCTTTTGGAGAAGGGCTGCTTAAAGCAAGAGTAGACGAAATCTTAGAAGAAGGTATAGTTCATGTATCGTTTCTTTATGAAGGAATATTTTTAGAAATATTAGAAAAATTGGGAACCATGCCACTTCCGCCATATATTCACAAAAAATTAAATGACCAGGGAAGATACCAGACAGTATATGCCGAAATTAATGGAAGTGCAGCTGCACCCACAGCAGGTCTTCACTTCACCAAAGAGCTTTTGAAAAAAATCGAAGAAAAGGGTGTAAAAATAGTTCATGTAACCCTTCACGTAGGACTTGGAACATTTCGCCCTGTAGAGGAAAGCGACATAAGAAAACACATCATGCATACTGAGCACTTCATTTTAAAAGAAAAAGAAGCTGAAATTTTAAACGAAGTTAAAAGAAGCGGAAAGAAAATAATTGCAGTAGGTACGACAAGCGTTCGGACACTCGAATCTGTCATGAGCAAATACGATACTTTCAGAGCTTGTGAAGAAGATACGAGTATATTTATCTATCCTGGATATGAGTTCAAAGCCGTCGATGCCATTATTACGAATTTTCACTTACCTAAAAGTACACTCATAATGCTTGTAAGCGCCTTTGCCGATAGAGAATTTATCTTAAAATCGTATGAACACGCCATAAAAAATCAGTACCGTTTCTTTTCTTTTGGAGATGCGATGCTTATAAAATAAAAGGTGGTAATAAAAAATGAAATTAGAATACACATTAAAAAAGAAAGAAAAAGACACTAGAGCTAGACTCGGGACGATTAAATGGGGAGATAAAACTTTTGAAACTCCTATGTTTATGCCAGTTGGAACCCAGGGAACTATTAAAACTTTGAGTCCAGAAGAAGTAAGAGACTGCTCTTCAGGCATAATACTTGCTAACACCTACCATCTATGGCTTCGTCCTGGCGAAGAAATTGTCAAAACCGCTGGTGGGCTTCACAAGTTTATGAATTATTACGATGGTCCAATTTTAACGGATTCGGGAGGTTTCCAAGTCTTTAGTCTTGCCAACCCAAAAGATATCACGGAAGATGGTGTTCATTTTAAAAACCAATACAATGGAGACAACCTTTTTCTAACTCCTGAAAAATCGATTCAAATTCAAGAAGCATTAGGAAGTGATATAATGATGAGCTTCGATGAGTGTCCTCCAGCTAGTGCTAGTCACGAATACCTAGAAAAGAGTATCAAAAGAACCTTGCGTTGGGCTAAAAGGGGAAAAGAAGCTCATACGACCGAAGACCAAATGCTCTTTGGCATCGTACAAGGTGGACCTTACGAAGATTTGCGTTCCTATTCAGCCAAAGAAACCGTAGCATTAGACTTCGACGGCTATAGCATAGGTGGAGTTGCCAACGACGGAGAATCGAAAGAGGATATGTATAAAGCTATCGAATATTCGACTCCCCATCTACCAGAGGATAAACTTCGTTATCTAATGGGCGTAGGAGATCCAATCGATATAGTAGAAGGTGTCATAAGAGGAGTGGATATCTTCGATTGTGTCTTACCGACAAGACTTGCTCGACATGGAAATGCCTTAACAAGACACGGCAAAATGAACATAAAAAATAGCAAATACAAAAACGATTTTACTCCAGTCGAAGATGACTGTGACTGTTATGCTTGTAAAAATTACACAAAAGCATACATTCATCACTTGATAAAATGTGACGAAGTATTCGGGCAAAGGTTGTTATCTATTCACAATATAAGATATTTAATTAGATTAACAAGATCGGAAGAGC
>CANDHX010000070.1 GCA_947384645.1 uncultured Mycoplasmatota bacterium
GTCTATTTTCGGAGTAAACTTTCCGCCATAAATAAATCCGTCCAAATCTTCACTATATACGCATTTTACACCGGTTGCTTTTCCTTCGAATACTCCGTCTTTGACAGTAAGTTTTATTTTATCTATATCTGATTTTGGATTTGCGTGTGGATTCCATTCATAAATGGCATATTGTCCGACTACCTCGCCACCATTTATCAATACTTCAATAGGCTTTTTGGTCGTATGTTGAGCAATCGCTATTCCAACACCATTAGTGGTCGTTCCATTAGTATTGACTTCTTTTAAAAAATCGTTGGCAACTCCTTTTATAGCTCCGGCATTTACGGTCAATTTACCTGCTCTTATCTCAACTCCTGTGCCACCGGTTATCACACCACCATTTATAACCATTTCTCCTTCTTGAGGCTGATATATGCCAGCACTATCTTCCGTATTGAAAGTCTTAATTGTGCCTCCATTTATAGTCACTTTTGTATTAGGACGCTTGCCGTTACCGGTAATGCCATAATAATACCCTTCTAAAGTACCTGAATTCATGACTAGTTCGGCAAGACCTTCTCCCTCATCTCCATTATCGATTAAATTAATCGCTGCATATACTTTGCCGCTATATCCGGTTGTAATCTTACCTGATCCTTGACTATCTAATAATGTAAGCTTGCTCCCCCTATTTATAGATAATAAACCGCTTGAACGCTCCAAACCTTCTTGAGCCTTCAATTCAAAACCGTTTAAATCTAAAATTACATCTCCCTTGATATTTTTAAAACTGGAAAGTTCGACATTCGCTTTTAATCTACAGGCTTTATCGACGTCCAAACACCTTGTTAAATCCTCTTCTTTATTGACACTTGTAAAATCGTCCGAACTGGCACTAACTAATCCCGGAAACATTGCCAAACATAAAAATCCTAAAAAAACTTTTTTCTTCATAAATACCTCTTTTACTCATCTACTAAAATCTATGCTAAAAAAAGAAACTTATCACTTCAAGTTTCCTTTTTCCGAAATCGTACTGACGTATTTAATATCGCTTATCTTATCGTAAAACTTCTTTTTATTTCTTAATACCCCTATAAAGTTAATTATGTAAAATAGACCTATAAAGAAGAAAATTCCTATATAAAAGTACAAAGCTAATCTCACATTCATATCGAAGTATACTCTCAAATATATACTTATGGTAAAAACAAAATATGGAAAAAAGAAATAATGACAATATATGAGAAAAGACCTCAAAAGATATCTCAATATGGCTTTATTTGGTACTTCGATTTTAACGTTTAAAAATCTTCCGGCTAATGTAGAATTTAGATAAAAAGGAATTACTGCATAATAGATTATAAAGGATGCCGCAAATAGATAATGTATCCCTTTAAAGACGGCTTTAACTATAGAAAAAAATATCAAAAACAAAAATACATCTAATGAAAACATAGTCGCTCTTCTAAGTCCAGAAACCTTCATTCCAGATTTTATACTATCTTCATCGATTTGTTCTCTTAAAGGAAGAAGTTTTTTAAATGGTCCGAATATGTAATATCCCAATATTCCGCCTAATGTGTTGATGATGATATCATCTATGTCGAATATCCTATAAGGATATGGATAAATAAAATACAATCCCGTCAATTGAGTTATCTCAAAAAACAAACTCAAGCCCAAAGATAAGAAAAAAGTCTCTTTTAAATCTTTTTTAAAATAATAACGCAAATACATGCCGAAAGGAACAGTCATCAATAAATTATAAAAAACTGTATAAAAGCAAGGCTCCTTAAGAGCCTTAAAAATTGAACCAATATCGCCCCACTCGAATGACGTCTCTCTAATAAAATCTGATACAAAGCTAAAAGGAACCAGTCTTACCATTTTACTAAGAGGACCTGTGACGTCGCTTTTGTTTGGCAAAGGTAATATGACTAAAAAATATATGCATAAAAGATATAGTATAAAAGAATAGACGATTAGTGTCCTAAATTTATTGATTGACCCGAACTCGTGATACTGTTTTAAAATATATGGAAAAGTAAAAAAGAAAGATACAAGAGGAAATATGAAAACTGCCGTCTTTATAGATACTACATACCCCATACTTACCTCGATTTACTCTTGATGATGTTTTTACTCGATTCAAAAGTAAGTATAAAGTATCCCCCATAAATGAACAATAAGAAAACAGTAGTCATTATTATAGAAGGTATCAATCCTTTAGTCCCAAAAGATTCTAATATATTAGTACAAAACTTAATTCCGAAAATAGAGTGGATTATAGCTAATATTAAAGGCGTTGCAAAAAATATTCCAATCTGCCTAAAAAGTGCATTTCTTATGAGTTTTTCATCAGCCCCCAGTTTACGTATCATCATAAATCTTTCTTTATTATCGGCACTTTCCGATAGTTCCTTTAAAGCTAAAATAGCAGCACTTGAAATCAAGAAGATAATACCTAAATAAAGACCTATGAAAGTTACCAATGCCCCAAGACCCGTACTGGCTTCTGCTATTGTTAACCTAGTAGAAAAATTTAGTGTTCCGTAGTCCTTATATTGTGCTTTAGTAGATATATCCGTTAACTTATTCTCTATATTTCGTTTTTCATCTTTGCTCTTTCCTCTATAATTACCCAAAAACAAATTTTTAGAAATACTTTCTTCATCGACAATATTGCCATTTACTAAGATTATACCACTATTTATATGGTTACTAGACATCTCGACAAAACCGTTCTTACACTCTTGATACTTGGGTTTTAAAGTCCTATCATAAATATTTATAGTTACACCTTCCCTCAAAGCTTCATTTCTAATTTTTACAAAACTATCGAAGTCGGCAATAATCATATATTCATCATCTTCTAAAGAATACTCTTCTAATCCGTAAACTTTAGCAACTCTATTATAATCTTCTACTTTCATGATGTCCTCTCTCGTCGTAAAATTCAAAAATCTGTACTGTTTTAATATCTCATCTATCTTATCGCCAAATGTGTCTTTTAAAGTCAAATTCTCTAAACTATAAAAATTTACATCGACATAATCGCTTAGATATTCCAAAGTATCGAACCCTAAAGCATTTAAGCTATCTTTAACGCTAGAATTTAAAGTCTCCAAACTCTTGCCTTCATCGACTTCTGTTATGTCGTAATCGACTCTTTTCATAATTCCTAAATCCACCGGTGCTAGTTCATCTAAATTAGCTGTCATCGAATTTTTCATGGAAAGAGAACTCGATAATATGCAGATAGTGAAAAATAACATCAAACATATTATAGACATCGACCAAACCATGGTGTTGATTTTACTGCTAAATTGCCTTAAAACAAAACTGTTCAAGCCCTTAAAATATACGCTCTTGATACTCAAAACGAGCTTCAAAATCAATCCAGAAAGAGACCAAAAAATGAAGAAGGTACTTACTGAGCCCATTATAATCGGTATAAAAATGTCTTGAAAACTTTCTAATTCAGTAAATCCAGTTGTCACCATGTAATAAGCCTTCGCAAGTACTATTACACTCACAATAAAAACAGCTATGCACAAATATGGATTTTTGAACTTTATTTTCTCGCTTCTTTTATTTCCATAAAGTAAATCGATTAGCTTACATTTGCTAATGGATATGGTATTGAATATCATTACTAGAACATACATAATTCCAAAATAGATTAGAGTCTTTATACAAGCTGAACTCGAGAATACAAACTGAAACTTCGTCATATCCGCATCGAACAGATTAGCGACGAGTATGCTCATAAATTGGCTTAAACTTATACCGAGTAAAATTCCTATTATGAGACTGATTATACCTATAAAAAGCGTTTCAAAAAACAAAATTGCAGATATCTTTCTTTTGCTCATTCCAAGCGTCAAATAAATTCCAAATTCTTTATTACGCCTTTTGATTAGAAATCTCGAAGCATATATGATTAAGAACCCCAAAACGAACGAGACGAATACGCTTACTCCGGATAAAATGTTTATCATCAACTCTATTATGTCGTAAGTAGAAGAAGTCACGTTCAACAAAACGGTCTGACTATCTAAAGCGTTAAACACATAAAAAATAGCAACTCCCAATATCAAAGTAAAAAAGTAGATTAAATAATCTTTAAAACTCTTTCTTATATTTTTTAAAGACAATTTATAAAGCATCATTCAAATCGCCTCCAAGAAGTGTAACGACGTCTATTATCTTATCGAAAAATTCTTTTCTGGAATTATCTCCTCTTCTTATCTCATTGAAAATTTTGCCGTCTTTTATAAATATAACTCGAGAAGCATAAGAAGCCGTAAATGCATCATGTGTTACCATGAGAATGGTTGCTTCTAACGATTCATTCATATAATTGAATTTTTCGAGTAACATCTTGGCAGATTTAGAATCGAGTGCACCAGTTGGCTCATCTGCTAAGACTAACTTTGGATTAGAAATGATAGCTCGCAAGGACGCAACCCTTTGCTTTTGTCCACCGCTCATCTGATACGGATATTTATCTAATATATTCTCTATTCCCAATTCCCGAGATATCTTTTTAATCCTAGTTTCGATTTCTTTATATCCGATATTTTGAATGGACAACTGCAAGGCTACGTTTTCGTAAGCTGTAAGTGTGTCTAGAAGGTTGAAATCTTGAAAAATAAACCCGAGTTCTTCCCTTCTAAACTTGTTTAAAGCATTCCCTTTTAACTTAGTTATATCTTCTCCACTTATGTATATATGTCCACTTGTAACTTTATCGATAGTCGATATCACGTTTAAAAGAGTCGTCTTCCCAGAGCCGCTAGAACCCATTATGGCGACAAATTCGCCCTTTTCTACTTCAAAAGATATATTGTCTAATGCTTTTGTAAGAGAAGACCTGCTTCCATAATACTTTTCAACATTTTCGATTTTTAACAACTTTTCCATATAAATTTCCTTTCACAAACTGAATTTACTACGATTTAAAAGATTTGTCGTTCGTTCTTCCTTACAAAAAACTTACAATTTTGTAATATCAATGCACGACATCATAAAAACTGTTTTTATAAAAAGCAATCGTAACTCTTGTATAATTGCCTTTTTTTGATTCTATTTCTATTCCGTGTCCGAGTTTTGTAATGAGATTTTTAACAATGAAAAGTCCCATACCAGTAGATTTACTATATTTTCTACCGTTAACCCCAGTAAAAGCCTTATCGAATACTCTGTCTATATCCCCATCATCTATTCCAATTCCATTATCTTCGATAAAAAGGTTCGTTTTATTCTTTGTATCGACAACCCATATTTTTATATGAGACTCTTTATTGCTGTCTTTATATTTGATGCAGTTATTCACTATTTGATTTAAAATGAACTCTAACCACTTAGAATCAGATAGCACACTAATCCCTCGGTCATCTATTTCTAAATCGATTTCATTTTCTAACAAATCGTCTTTATTTCTAATCGCCACGTTCGCTAAGACTTTGGCTAATGAAGTCCTTTTGATCAAGTAATCTTTTTCTAAGTTTTCACATCTCGTATAATAGAGCACTTGTTCGACATAATTGTCTATTTGTGAGACTATTTTCATAGTTTTCTTATCGTACAAATTCTTATTGTTGTATAAAAGAAGCGATAGAGAAGCAATGGGTATTTTTACTTCGTGTATCCACATCTCTACATATTCTTTAAAGTCGTCGACCTGTTTTTTTAAAGATCCGACGTTTTCACTCATCGATTTATTTATTTCGTATAGATTATTATAGAGTAGTTCTCCTTCATAAAAATTTGGATAAGATATAGTCTCCAAAACTAGATAGGCTTTATCTAATTTTTCGGTATTTGTAATTAAAGTATCATAAAAATCTTTTCTTCTTTTATACTCGATTAAAATAACACATGCGATTATACTAAAAAGAGTTATAGAAAAAAATAAGATTAAGAACAAGTCGACCTTACTAGCCAACAAAAATAAAAGATTGACGACGTAAAACGCTATAAAAATTATTATAATATAAAGTCTATCCTTTAAAAAAAGTCCTAATTTCATATCAAAATATACCCTATTCCCTTTCTCGTTTCTATTGCATCATCTATTCCGAGTTCGGCTAATTTACCTCTAAGCCTACTTATGTTCACAGTTAGAGCATTGTCATTTATATACGACGAATTGTTCCACAAATCGGTCATGAGTTCATCTCTCGAAACTATTTTATTTTGATTAGAAAGTAGATTATTGAATATTATCATTTCGCTTTTAGTCAAAACTATTTCCTCATCGCCACGTTTAATAATACCTTTTTGCAAGTTGATGTCTAAATCTCGATAGGTAATCTCGTTAGAATTGTTGCTTCTTTTTAAAACGGCACGAATTCTCAATAACAAAATATTCGGATTATATGGTTTAGTTACGTAATCGTCTGCTCCAAAGCTCATAGATAACATTTCATCAGTCTCGCTATCACGGCTTGTTACCATAATAACAGGAATAGTAGACTCCTTTCTAAGATTCTGTAATACGACCTCTCCATTTATATAGGGTATATTTATATCTAAAAGCACCAAGTCGGCACCTGCTTCTATTATGCATTTTACTACATCTTTAAAATCATCTATAATTACTGCTTCATATCCGCTCGCCTGAAGTAATAACCCTAAGCTTTCTCTAGTTATTTTGTCATCTTCGATTATCACAATTCTTTTCATAAAATCTCTTCTTTCAAAAGTATTATAGCACAACTAAAGTGACTCATTTGTTACAAAAAAGTAATATATTCAAAAACAAAAAAATGGTAAAAAACGCTAGATTTTTTACCAAATTTTCCTCTTAGTTAGGAGTTTTAACGGGCAAACAAAGATGAGCTTAAATAGAAAACAACTAACCTGTTTATTCTTTACCTACTAATTCTCTCAGAATCACTTCAATAAAAAACTTTTATTGACACTAGTGGCGCTGTATAAAAATAAGACGTCGCTATTCTTAATATCTACATACTTATCGACCGTGATTTCACTTATGTATCTCAAATCTACAAGAGTGATTTTCCTATAATGAGGAACCAACAAAGGAGCAATACTGCTGCCAAACGAATCTCTAAAAATTATCAACTCTTTGGAATTAGAAGCATCTTCATTAGTTATTTCAACTAAACTGCTCGGTCCGCTTAAAAACACATTATACGAGTCGAACGAATCGAGAAATTCTTCCATAGATCGGAAGAGCACACGTCTGAACTCCAGTCACAATCCGGAATCT
>CANDHX010000071.1 GCA_947384645.1 uncultured Mycoplasmatota bacterium
TCTTAAAAGAAGAATCTTATTCTCTCGGTGTGGAGCACGGCATGGAAAAAGGTCGCACAGAAGGGATAAAGGAAGGTATAGAGCAAGGCATAGAAAAAAATCGCATAGAAAATGCTAAGGCTCTTATCGCTAATGGAGTAAATAAAGAGTTAGTAATAAAGACATTAAAATTAAACGATAACGAAATAAAACAGTTAGAAATATAAACTCTAATTAAAGTTCGTTTTATATGAAATTATAAACAACATCAAAAGTAAATCTAAAAATAATTAAAAAATTGACTAAAATTCGAATTTGAAGTCAATTTTTTCTTTGAGAAAGACAAAAAAAGTGTTAAAATCTATTATAGTAGGTGGTATAAAATGGATATCGATAGGTGCAAGATTTGTGGCTAAAAGAAAGCAAAAGAATACTGCTAATATTGCAATTCCCTTAAGTTTAATCATCCTTTTAGGATTATCTTCATTTACGCCGATTGGAGATATGTTAAACGAACTAATACAAAAAGTTCAAGGAAAATATAGCTATACTCTCGAATCTATTCCGGAATACGACGGACGTCCATACATAATTTTAAACGAAAATGAACCTTATTTTTCCATAAAAGACTATGACACATCATCCTCCTTTGAGGAATATAGTGAACTAGATTTCTTGGGTAGAGCAAGAGTCGCTGTATCGAATATCGGTTTAGACTTAATGCCAAAAGAAGAGCGTGGCTCAATCGGAATGATTAAACCTTCGGGTTGGCATACAGTCAAATACGATTTTGTCGACGGGAAATATTTATACAATAGATGCCACCTAATAGGCTTTCAATTGACAGGCGAAAACGCCAACGAAAAAAACTTAATAACATGTACGAGAAGCATGAACACAGGAGTCATGCTCGACTACGAAAACAAAGTAGCTAAATATATAAAGGATACAAAAAATCATGTCCTATACAGAGTAACACCTTTTTATAAAGAAAATGAGCTACTGGCAAGAGGTGTAGAAATGGAAGCCATATCTATTGAAGATGAAGGTAAAGGGATAAAGTTCAATATCTTCGTCTACAACACGGAAAAGGGTGTTATAATAGATTACAAAACAGGAGAAAGTAAAGAAGAGTAGGAAGGAAAAAATTATGAAAGTACCATTGAGATTTCAAATTACAGAATACGACTGTGGAACAGTATCATTATTAAATGCTTTGAGCTATTTATTCGAAAGAGAAAATATGCCTTTAGAGCTAGTTAAGGAGATTTATAAATACACGATTAGTTGTCATACAGAAGATGGAGTTTTAGGAAAATCGGGAAAACAGAAAGAGAACATTAAAAATCTGATTAAATGGGCAACTGATTTAACAAAAAAGAAGGACTATGGTGTAAAGTTCACACGATGTGAACAAAGAGAAGTCAACATAGAAAATATCCGTTCATGTATAAAAAATAAAGGCGTCGTTTACGCTAAGACGTATAGGTGCCACGATATAAGTGAACACTATGTCATAATTACTAGTTTAGATGAATCGAATGCTTATGTCTTTGACCCATATTTCTTAGACGAAAGACATTACGACATGGATTCAGATGTAAGCTTTATTTTCGATGAGCCATTTAGGTACAATAGAATTGTAAAATTAGAAAGATTATTATCGAATACAAAAAAAGATTTATCTCTAGGACGAACTGATGTACGTGAATGCATATTGATAGAAAGAGTTAAAAAGCCTATAGAAGAAGACATGAATAAGAAGAAAAAATAGTATAATTTAAAAATTTAATATGTTATACTTTTTATTGTAGAGAATACTTTGAAGGAGGGAAATAAAAAATGGAAGAACAACAAAATAAACATTTAAATAGAAAAATGATTATCTTTATAGTTGGGTTATCTTTAACTATATTTGGCTTTGGTATGATTACTTATTCTTTCTTTAGTACATCAATAGATGCAGATAATCTAGAAGCAGTGATAGATGTAGGAACCATGAAAGTGAAATTTGCTGATGGAAATTCTACAATAAATGAAAGACTCATGTTAGAAGAAGAAATAGTAAAAGAATTTACTATAGAAAACACGGGAGATCTAGATGCAGAAATAAATATAGAATGGCTAGACTTAATCAACACATATATGCTTGGAAGCTTAACTTATACATTAGAGAAATCGGAAGAAAAAATTACAGGTTATGAAGAGATACTATCAAAAACAGAAGTACCAGTGTCTAATACAGAATATTCATATACGCTAATACCGGATTTACAAATACCAACAGGAAAGACATATTATTATAGACTGAGAATAAAACTAAATGATTTAACAGTAAACCAAAATGAGGATATAAATGCCATACTATCTACTAAATTTAATGCAACGCCAGTATCGAGTGATAGAAGTTATACATTAGAAATAGACCCAAATGGGGGAATATTAGATAGTAACTCTAATATACAAATAGAAAACAAGAAAGCAGGCGAAGTTCTTAATATAAGTGTTCCAACAAGATCAGGTGCAATATTTAAAGGATGGTCTATTTCTGGATATGGGAGCAACATAAGTGAAAATACTTTTACTATGGGAAAATCAAATACAAAATTAATAGCAAAATGGCTAGAATTTAATGCTGTAAAAGCAGTAAACAACATATTAAAAGGAAAATTACCCGAAGGTTTCCAAAATGACACTCCGAATTTTTCTTTGGTTGCGACAACAAATGAAGGAGTATATGCTATGGAAGATGATTATGGAATGTCATATTACTATAGGGGAGCTTCAACCAATAATTATGTCAAATTCGGCAAGTGGGCTGATATTTCTGCAAATAGCACTAGAAGAGGAAAAGATATGTATTGGAGAATCATAAGAATAAATGGAGATGGAAGTGTACGAGTGAGATATGATGGTATCGAAGCTTATCCAAATGGTAAAAGCGATGCAAATAAATATACCACATCACTTGCTTTTAATAGTAATACTTCTGATGCAAAATATTTAGGGTGGATGTATAGCCCTGCTGGTTCTACTCATTCAACAAGTAAAATAGAAGCTCAAACAAATACAGTAAGTTCAAACGCAAAAAAAACAATTGATTCTTGGTACGAAACAAATTTTAAGAACCAAGAATGTGAGCAATTTATTGCAGACAAAATATTTTGTAATGATAGAAGCACTCCATACGCTGAAGATGAAACAAGCGTTGGTTATGGGACAATTAGTACACAATACGGAGCTCATAAGAGAATATTGGGATATGATAGTCCCAAACCGAAATTTAAATGCCCAAATAAAAACGATGCATTTACTGTAAATGATAATATTTATGGTAACAATGCTTTAACATATCCAGTAGGACTAATAACAGCAGATGAACTGATAACTGCAGGAACATATTTTAACGCTACAAATAAAAATTTTTATTTATATGGTGGATATAACAGTTGGACTATGTCCCCATTCGAACTATATCAATCAGCATGGCCAGGAATGTTTTATATGGATAGTAATGGGGGAGCATATAGCACATCATGTCATAATGGTGGATATCTTTCTCCAGTAATAAACCTCACATCAGAATATTTTAAAACCTTAATAGGTATTGGCACAATAGAAGATCCTTTTAGAGAAAGTAATATAGAACCTTAAAAGCATTCAAAGGTTCTTTGTCAAATAGTGTTGGTGAAGAACAATGAACTTAGGTAGGATGACCTTCTGGTCATCCTTTTAAGATACCTTTAACAAGAAATATTCTAGACATCGAAGTGGCTAAACGAGGAAAAGTCGAATAGGCTTTTCCTCGTTTTTGATAAGATAGTATAATTTAAAAATAAAGATAAAAATTTTTTCTTTTCACTTTTTAAAATTTTTAGCAAAAAATACTTGAAACTCCCTTAATTATGCCGTATAATGGGTATTGGTTTGACTGGCTTAGATGTGCGAGGTTGCTGATACGCTACGATGAGTTGATAAGAAATTATCGTAAAATATCAGGTAATTCACACGGAGCAAGTTTATACTAGATGTAAACGAAGGGAGGACATGCAAATGTCAAATAACACAATCCGTATTAGACTAAAAGCATTTGACCACAGACTTTTGGACAATGCTTGCAGTAAAATACTAGAAACTGTGAAAAGAACTGGAGGAGAAGTATCTGGCCCAGTACCACTTCCAACTGAAATTGAGAAGATTACTGTACTAAGAGCTGTTCACAAGTACAAAGATTCGAGAGAACAATTCGAACGTCGTACACACAACAGACTCATAGATATTAAGAATCCAAGTAAAGAGACAATCGATGCAATGCATCGCTTAGACTTACCAAGCGGCGTTGGAATCGAAATCAAAACAAAATAAAACGGAGGTATTTAGATGAAGAAAGGAATCTTAGGTCGTAAGGCTGGGATGACCCAAGTCTTTACGAAAGAAGGAAAAGTTATTCCTGTCACTGTCATAGAAGTTGAACCAAACATCGTAACTCAAGTCAAGACAAAAGAGACTGACGGATACGAAGCTGTTCAATTGGGAATAGTAGACAGAAAAAGTAAAAATGCTACTAAAGCTAGCATCGGCCATGCTAAAAAGGCTAATACAAATCCTAAGCGCTACTTAAAAGAAATCAGAGACATCAATGTTGCTGACTATGCGCTAGGTCAAACTTTGACTGCAAGCGTATTTGCTGCAGGTGAACTTGTTGATGTCACAGGAACATCTAAAGGAAAAGGTTTCCAAGGTGTTATTAAAAGACATGGACAAAGTGAAGGACCAAAAACACACGGTTCTAGATATCATAGAAGACCGGGTTCAATGGGTACTATGCGTCCAATGCGTGTCTTAAAAGGTAAAAAACTTGCTGGACATATGGGTAACGAAACAGTTACAGTTCAAAACTTAGAAATAATTGAAGTTAACGAAAAAGAAAATTATATTCTAGTTAGTGGAAATATTCCAGGACCAAAAAATTCTTTAGTTTTAATTAGAACTGCAGTTAAAGGAGGAACTGTTACTCCAAAAGAAATAGTTTCATATGAAGAAACAGCTGAAGAAATTATCGATTCTTCTACAGAAGTCGAACCAACAGTTGTAGAAGAGACTTCAGTTGAAACAGAAACTGAAACTATTAAAGAGGAAAACACTCCTACAGAAACTCCAGAATCTACTGAAGAACCCGAAGAGAAAGACGAAGCTGAAGCTTAATCTTTGGTGAAAGGAGAACTTTAATATGAAAAAAACTAATGTAATTAACCTTAAAGGTGAAAATGTTAAAGAATTAAAACTAAATGAAAATATTTTTGGAATAGAACCAAATGATATAGTCTTAAAGAAAGCTATCAAATTACAATTAGATTCATTAAGACAAGGAACTGCCAAAGTAAAAAATAGAAGAGAAGTATCCGGTGGTGGACGCAAACCTTACCGTCAAAAAGGTACAGGTAATGCTCGTCAAGGTTCTATCCGTGCTACACAATATAGACACGGCGGAATCGTCTTTGGACCAACTCCAAGAGACTACGGTTTCAAATCTAACCGCAAAGAAAAAGCTTTGGCAATGAAGTCAGCACTATCTCATAAGTTACTCGATGACGAATTGTACATCATCGACTCCCTTGAGATTGTTGATATGAAAACTAAGACAGTTAAAGAGCTAATTAAAACATTAAAATTAGAAGGAAAAGTATTATTCGTAACCGATAATGATGCCGAAAAGTTATATATGGCTACTCGCAACTTAGGTTATGCCGATACAGTTATGGCTTCTGATTTAAGCGTTTTAGATATCGTCAATTCTGATACGATTGTATTCGACGAAAAAGCTATTAACTACATTGAGGAGGCGCTTAACTAATGCATTACAACGATATAATAATTTCACCAGTAATCACTGAAAAATCTAGTGTAGTATCTAGTGATGGAAAAACTTATGTATTTAAATGCAATAAAAAAGCAAATAAGTTCCAAATCAAAGACGCCGTTGAAAAAGCGTTTAAAGTAAAAGTTGCTAAGATCACAACTCTCAATACGAAACCAAAGAACAAAAGAGTTGGTAGATATACAGGCAAAACAAAAACTTATAAGAAAGCATATGTTACCCTAGTCGATGGGGACAAAATAGAAATTTAAGGAGGTACTAACTGATGGCAATAAGAAAATATAAGCCTACTACAAATGGTAGACGTGGAATGTCCACACTTATGAACGAAGAAATTACAACTAGTACTCCAGAAAAAAGTCTTCTAGTATCTAAAAGCAAAACTGGAGGACGCAACAATTTAGGTAGAACGACAGTAAACCACATCGGTGGAGGAGCTAAACAGAAATACCGTATAATCGATTTTAAAAGAGATAAACACGGTGTTCCAGCTCGTGTTGCTACTATCGAATACGATCCAAATAGAAGTGCTAATATAGCTCTACTTATATATAAAGATGGAGAAAAGCGTTACATCTTAGCCCCAAAAGATTTAAAAGTAGATATGATTGTCGAAAGTGGAGAAGCCGTCGATATCAAGGTCGGTAATGCACTTCCACTATCTTGCATTCCAGTTGGTACAATAGTACATAACGTAGAATTAAAACCTGGTAAAGGTGGAGAACTTGCAAGAAGTGCAGGAGCTAGTGCTCAAATAATGGGTAGAGAAGGAAAATACGTATTGCTTCGTTTACAAAGCGGAGAGATGCGTAAAGTCTTGGGAACTTGCATGGCAACAGTAGGTAGTGTTGGAAACGAAGACTACGAACTAGTTAATATCGGTAAAGCAGGACGTACGAGACATATGGGTACAAGACCTACCAATAGAGGTAGCGTAATGAACCCTAATGACCACCCACACGGTGGTGGTGAAGGACGTGCACCAGTTGGACGTAAAGCGCCACTTACTCCTTGGGGTAAAAAAGCTCTTGGACTTAAAACTCGTAAAAATAAAAAAGCTTCTGACAAGCTTATAGTCAGTAGAAGGAAGAAATAGGTGAACACTAATGGGAAGAAGTATTAAAAAAGGACCTTATGTAGCTCCATACCTTTTGAAAAAAGTAGAAGCTGCAAAAGCAAGCTCTAAAAAAGCTTAATGCGATCACATTAAAAATCGGTTATCC
>CANDHX010000072.1 GCA_947384645.1 uncultured Mycoplasmatota bacterium
ATAAAAAAGGAAAAATTGTAGACTTTTTGGAAGCTAATAAAAACGAACATGTCGATTATTATACTTCTAAAGAAGGCTTCAAAAATTGGTTTACAAAATACATTAAATTGAAAGACTGACTTTGTTATTGAAAATGGTAATTATTTCATGCTAAAATTAAGGCGAACTGGAGGAAAAAAACTATGAAAAAAAGACAAAATATTATAATAATGAGTGGAGTTTTAGCCATTTTTATAGTAGTCTTATTTGCAATCTATTCTCTTACTGGTAATGAAGATGCACTAAAATTCAAAAAAGATTATGAAAGTCTTAACAATACAATCAGAAGTTCGGACGGAGCCAAATATAACGATGTCGACATACCTAAGAAAAATCCTATAAAGTATATAAGTGCCACAGAAGCAGTCGATATAATAAAAAACAAAAAAGGCATCATCTATTTTGGAGCAAATTGGTGTCCTTGGTGCCGAAATGCAGTAGAAGTATTATTCAAAGCAGCGAAACAAAAGAAAGTAGATACTATATACTATTTGGACATGGATACAGCTAAAAATACTTGGGAAATCAAGGACGGAAAAGCAGTCAAAACAGAACAAGAAAAAGAGGGGTACTATGAACTTCTCAATTTGTTGAGTCCAATTCTATCGGATTATGTTTTAAAAGATGAAAATGGGCTCAGTTACAACACAGGGGAAAAAAGAATTTATATGCCTCTTGTAATAGCTGTAAATGGGGGAAAAATAACTGATTCGCACCGTGGCACAGTAACACTTAATGAAGGACAAACAAAATATGACAAACTAACTGCTAATCAACACGACGTGCTACTAAAAGAATACAATACTTTAATAGATACGCTCAACAAGACTTCTTGTGACGATAACGTCTGTTCTTAAACTATCTAAGAAAAGTAATTTTAGTTTGTAATTTAATCCTTTTTTAAAACAAAATAAAAGTAAACTAATATTTTTTCATTAAGTTTACTTTTTTTAATATTTCCTTTAACGTTTATTTAGTCTCTTTCTTAGAAAAATCTCTTTCTTTTTGTAAAAGATACTCTTTAACATAAAGTATGTCTTCATTATCGAGAAACTCCTCAATTTTTGATAAGGATACATAAGTAAGATTATCATTAGGTTCAAGAGTCCTTTTAGGAACAAACAGCATTGCATTAGTGAATGAATTATTCATAGGATTGTATGTTTTCTTACCAGAAACACACATAAACAATTGAATATCATTCACTGAGATGCTATATTCTTCTTCCAATAAATTTTCAAAAGAATCTCCAACGCTTTGAGTTTTTTTGGGTAGAGAATAATTTCCATCCTTTGTATCGAGTAAAATTTCATCATCTTTTATTGCCATGAGAATACTTTTATCGACAAGATGTGGAAAAATATCTTTAATTCTAACATCTAATGAATTAAATAAGAATTTTTCATAACCCATTATTTTTGCAAGATAAATACTTTGTTCTGTAGTTAATGAAGAAAGATAGCCAGCAAAAGACTCATCATCTTTTTTTTCACGTAGATTTACAGGTTCTATTTTAGGTTGAGTCAAAATGATATCTTTTCCGTTTAATAAAGAATCCAATATAGGAATAAAGTCACCGTCATGTAGTTGTTCTTTAGATAGCCCATATAGAAAAGACAAGGGTTTAAATTCAACATTCTTCGATTCGGAATCTATACATATTGAACCATTTGTATCCTTAAGACTAGTTACATAAAGGGCAGTATTATTAAATACAACATCACCATTAGGATAAGCATTCTTTCTCGATAAACCAGAAATTTCGCAGACTTCCTTTACTTTGGAAACTTCTGCCTCTAATCCAGTTTCTTCTAAACATTCTCTTATACCAACTAATTTTAATTCCTCTCCTAAATCTTGGCAACCCCCACTAAAACTAAATTTACCATTATCCATTCTTTGTTGAACTAAAACATTACCATTTTCATCATAGACTACTAAAGCGGCTCCGTCTTGCAAAAGAGGAAACGAATGTCTAATCTTAGGTATAAGACAAATTCTTAAAAATACAGGATATCCAATAATTAAACTCAATTCAATAATCTCTTCTTTAGATAATTGCAACAGTATATTTACTAAAATTTCATGTATCTCTTCTTCTTTTTCTGGTGTACTCCCATATTTGGCAAAATAAATCCAATTAGTAAAATTTTTAGAAGAATTCAACATTCTTCTAAATATATAGAATATATATATAGTATACTTATTTTAAAAAAAATCAAGCAAAAAATTGACTTTTACATAATCTTATGATAATATACACACCAATCAAAGGGGTTTTGGTTATGAAAAATATTACTAATTCTAGCATAAATAGGCTGATTAGGAAGAGTATACTCGAGATTTTATTAGTTGTTATAATCTTAATCATAAGTTATACTGTATTTACAAATGCCAATCTATCTACTGCTTCCCTAATAGCTAAAAATTATGACGAGAGTCAATATAATGTCTATGTTATGTACGGTAAGACGGCTTCTAATAATGATGCTATAGCATTAAATGAAAACATAATTGACCAAGGAGAATTGTCGATTAAAAATCCCAACAAGACTTCCATATATGCAGATATCGTTTTGATGGTTAAAGACGAAAAAAATATAAATTGGGAAGATATTAAAATGACGATTGATGGAAAAATCGTAGACTTAGATAAAAAAATGCTCACAAATGGCTATTATGAAATCGATATAAAGACGATTGATATGCAAGCCTATGAAACCTATAAAAACACCATAACACTATTCGGTAATCCGCTTGAAAATCCCAAAATTGACTATACTTTTAAAATAATAGAAAGTTTCTATCGATAAGAAACTTTTTTGAATGAAAAAAAATAAATTAACCAAAATAATAACAGGGTGAATAAAATGACAGGTGATAAAGAATTATTGAAGTTTTTAAGTGAAAACATTACTATGGGATTAGAAGCTTTAGAAACGCTTTCAAAATGTTTGGAAAAAACCGATAATAAAATTAAAAGCTGCGTAGATAAAAGCTTAAAAGAGTATATAGCTTTCGAGAAAAAATGTAAAATTATGTTGGCAAGCGAAGAAGTCAAACCAAAAAAGGGCAGTCTTTTTGCCATTTTAATGACGAAAATGGGTTCTAAAAGTGAATTTATGAGAGATAATAGTGATGCTAAAATAGCAGATACTCTCATCCAAGGATACAATATGGGTATTATAGATATAACAAAAAAATTAAAAAAATATAAAGGAGACGTTTCAAAGGAAGTTGAAGACTTAGCAAACGAATATAGAAACATGATGGAACGAAACAGCAAAAAAGTAAAAGGATTTCTATAAAACAGGAATCCTTTAAATTTCCTTTCATATTTGTTATAATTCACTTGTGAAAGGGAATTTTATATGAAAATAACTGTTGGAATAAGTAATAGACATGTCCATTTAAATGAGGATACCTATCGGTATTTGTTTGGAAAAGAAGAATTAGAGGTTCGCAATCCTTTAAACCAAGTTGGAGAATTCGCATCAACCGATACTGTGAATCTAGAATGCGATGGAAAAATCCTCGAACACGTAAGAATTGTAGGACCTTTTAGAAAGCAAAATCAAATAGAATTACTAGAAAGCGATTTAAAATACCTTGAACTCGATGCTCCTACTAGGAGAAGTGGAATGTTAGAAGATACTCCCGAAATCGTCATAACGCACGATGATAAAAGAGTTTTGACAGACGGCGTTATAAGAGCAGAAAAACATATCCATGTTCCTACCAGTAGACAAGAAGAATTGAACCTTTTTGAAAGAGATATAGTTAAAGTAATCGCTCCAAATAAAGAATTTGAAGCCCAAGTAAAAGTTAGTGACAATGGCTACTTTGAACTGCACATAGATAAAGATGAAGGAAAAGAATATGGACTCAAAAGTGGCGATGAGGTTGAGATCGTAAAATGAAGTGGTATATAGGAAACGTAGAAATTCCGAATAGAATAGTCTTAGCTCCAATGGCGGGAATATCGAATTCTGCTTATAGACGTATTGTAAAAGAAATGGGAGTAGGACTAATATATGCCGAAATGGTAAGCGACAAAGCGATTTGTTATAACAACGAAAAAACTTACGATTTGCTAAAAATGCGAGAAGAAGAAAGGCCAATCGTTCAGCAAATTTTTGGTTCTGATAAAGAGTCTTTCGTAATAGCGGCAAAAAAAATCGAAGAGTCGATGCATCCAGATATAATAGATATCAATATGGGATGTCCTGTACCAAAGGTTGCAATTCGTGCTCAAGCAGGAAGTGCCTTATTAAAAGACCCGGACAAAATATACGATATAGTTAAAAGTGTAAAAGAAGCTGTTTCAATTCCAGTTACTGTAAAGATTAGAAGCGGATGGGATGATAAACATATAAATGCCTGCGAAGTAGCAAAAAAGTGTGAAGAAGCGGGAGCAAATGCTATTGCAATCCACGCTAGAACGAGAAGTCAAGGATACAGCGGAATATCTGACTGGAGCATTATCAAGAAAGTTAAAGAATCGGTATCTATTCCAGTAATCGGAAATGGAGATGTAAAAACACCTGAAGACTTTAAAAAAATGCTCGAAGAAACCGGCTGTGATGCAGTAATGATTGGACGAGCATCGCTAGGAAACCCTTGGATATTTAAACAAATCCGAGAATATATGAATACCGGCATAGTCGAAACACAACCAACATTCGAAGATAAACTAAACATGATTAAAAAACATTACAGACTTTTACTCGAAGACAAAAATGAAAAATTGGCTCTTTTAGAAATTCGCTCTTTTGTTATTTGGTATCTAAAAGGAATGCCCCAAAGTGCTGAAATTAAAAACTCGATATGTTCTGCAAAGAGCAGTAAAGAAATATTTGAAATATTAGAAAAATATTACAATACTTGCTTTTAATCAACTATTTTTTTAAGCCCCTTAAATGTTAGAATTTTAACCGTGGAGGCTTACTTAATGGCTAGAAAATCGAATTTAGAAAAAATATATAAAGTTAAATGTGAAAATGGATACTACACATTTAAACTCAATTCTTTACTAGACGAAAAAGGAAAATCAAAAAACTCAGTCATTACAAAAAAAGAAATAGACTTTAATAGTATTCAAAAACTTATTACAGGAAATCTGACTAGAATAGATTTAACTATTATTGCAAAATTGTGTAATGAGCTAGGTTGCAAGATAGAAGGTATAGTTGAATACTCGAATAACAAACCACTATGAGGTGGTTTTCATTTTAATAAAAAACGTGTCATTTATTGTAAAAAATATCAGGATATATTGAAAAAAAAAACTTATTTTTGTATAATTGAAATAATAGAAGAGGTGTCAAATGAATAAAGCCTTCAATAAAGTAATAAAATCGCACATTCTTTTAGCAGTCTTAACAGTTTTTGCCGTAGCTTTATTATCGATAGGAGTTACATATTCAATATTTCAAATAGACCAAAAAAATACTAAAAATCAAGTTATAGAAATAGGGGTCTTAGATGCTTCTGGTACGAGTACTGTAGACTCTTTTGTATTAGACGACTTATACCCAGAATCTGCTAGTAAAATAACCGATGAGAATAAAAAATTTACTTTTACCATAAGTAACACGGGAACTTATGATGTGAAATATACGGTATATATGAAGGATATTACTAATGCTTTCCTCGAAAATAATGTCGATTATGCTGAATATAAAAGCCTTACATATGAATACTATAAATACATAAATTATATTCTAGATGGAGATAAAGACTCTCTAACCAACTTAGAAAAAGCTAAAGCTAGTGATAAATTCATCGTGATGACGGGCGTTCTAAAAGTAGGCGAATCTGAAGACCATTATTTACAATTTTTTCTAGATAATAAAGATACGACTACAGAAGGTGCCCCAAACGATATAAACGGTTCTCTAATATCTTTAGATATCCATTTTGACGCTGAAGCCTTTGATGAAAAATACACGCCAACTATTTCAGAAGAAGTTTTAGCTCATATGGGAAAAACCGCTTATGCTGTAACCCCTAACTTTTTGAAAGTTGCCCCTTCAATCTCGTCATATGTAGACCAAGAATTTAGTGAAACATTAGAATCTAGGACAGTTACAGGAAAAATCGCCTTTTCGAGAACTTACACCTTTGATGAAACAACTGGACAATACGCACTAGTTAATCCGACAATAGCTAGCTTTGAAGAAGCACTTATACAGATGTATCCTGGCGATTATATTTCATCGTCTGGACCCGCCGATGAGCCACCCGTTAAAGATATAGTAACATTACAACAATTTGTATCGGGAAGTGGAAACAAAATATTTTATCACCAAAAACAAGCTAAAGTAGACATAAGCGAAGGAGCTTCTGGAATATATACGATGGAAGATGACTATGGTAAAAGTTTTTACTTTAGAGGCGATGTAACGGATAACTATGTAAAATTTGCAAATATTTATTGGAGAATTCTACGAATCAATGGTGATGGAAGCTTGAGGCTAGTTTATGATGGAACTTTGATTCATAAAAATGGTTCGACAGATGAAAATAGAATTTACAAAACAGGAGTAAAATTTAACGATGAGACGAATGACAATAGATTCTTGGGATACATGCATGGAACAAGCTCGAGTACTTTAGGCGAAGCCCAATCGAATACAGAATCGTCTAACGTAAAAAAGATATTAGATGAAATGTACAAAAATAAGCTACTAGATTATGAAAAATACATATCGGATACACTTTTTTGCCATGATAGAAGCATCTCATCTGGATTAGGATATGGAACAAGTGATACAATCTACAATGGACAAAAAAGGTTTGATATTAGAACTTATCCAGACAGTACTCATAGCCCAATTCTAAAATGCTCTAATAA
>CANDHX010000073.1 GCA_947384645.1 uncultured Mycoplasmatota bacterium
AATCGTAGTTCCTATTTGTCGAAGGTTGGCTTACTGTGAACTTAGTAGATAGATTAGCTTTTCTATCTGCTTCTTGGTCTATATCTGCTAAGTCGTTGAATGTTATTATTAAGTTATAGTAATATTTCTTTCCTACTGGTACAGTGATATCTGGTGCTAGTGTCGTCGTGAATGCTGTACTTGTTACTGGTACATTAGTTTTTCCTATTATTTCAGTATACCCTGAACCCTCTATCTCAGACTGCTCTAGTGTATATGTTAGACTTCCTTCCATATAAGTATTTACTAAATCTAACCAATCTATACTTACAGTGGCATCTAAGTCTCCTGTGTTTTCTAATGTGAATGTCTTCGTCTTAGTTTCTCCTAACATAATTCGCTCGTTTATCGTAGGATTTCCGTCGGCAAAAGTTAGTTTCATAGTTCCTGTATCAATTTGGGCATTTTGTTTATTGTCGTTGTTTACATTGATGATAAAATATGCATACGTTCCCAATATACATGCAAATACTATTGCTACTATACAAAGCGTTAGTACTATTGCTCTTTTTGTTTTTGAAGTTTTTAAATTTTCTTTCATTTTATATATACCCTCTTTTTAGGAGTTCCTACTTTATAAAAGTACAACATAATATTTTTTAAAAGTTAACACATATGTTAATATATTATCTAACTTTCTTATCCTATTCATTTTATAACTAGAGAGTCAAATATTTTGTCAAAATAAGAAAAATCCAATAGAATTGGATTTATTGGATTTAGAAATTATTCAAGATATTTCTTCGACTTTATAACCTCGTTCTTTTAAAGATTCTGCTATACCTTCTTTACCAATTATATGGGCAAGACCAACTGTGCAAAAAATGTTCTTACCTTCTTTAAAATAATTGTCTAAAGATTTTGTCATATCAATATTTCTTGAAGTAATAAGTTTATCATTAAAAATTTTTTCGTATTCATCGTTCTCATCGATATCATTTATGAGAAGTTCTTCGAGGTCACTTCTGTTTCCTTTTTTATAAAGCTCAAAAAGTTTTTTAAGGTTTTCAACACTTTCATCGTAAGATTCTACGCTTTGTTCTAGTATATATATTTGGGTTTTTTCGTCGAATCCCAATAGCATTTCGTACTGAAAATCGGCCGATTCCAATTCTATTATGTCTTTTTTATCTTCTTTTGCTTTATTTAAAAAGTGCAAATCTATTCCCTTATCTTCTTTTAATTCAGAAGTTTTCATACTGGCAGTTTCGATAAGTGAATACCACATCATGGGGTTGTAATAATCCCATAAAGAGTTATAGACACTGGCATTTTTTAGAATGTCTACAGCCTTGGTATAAGTTTCTTCTTTTATGAGTTCCTTTATTGTCTTGTTATCTGGAATTGTGAATTTTGTTAGATAGTTTACTTGGCTTTGGAGATCGCTAGTCATCTCTACTAAATCGAATTCAACAGCTACTGCATCGCTTCTATTGAAGGCGTCTTCCACGTATGTTGGTAGTGGATAGAGAGATTCATCTGCTGCATGAATAGAACCGAATAAATACAATTTATTGTCTTTTCCCTCTTTAGTTACTTCATATAAAAGTGGAGTACTATTTGTTTTCTCTTCGGCTTTTTTTTCTTTAAAACATCCAGTTAACAGTAGTGCGAACGTCATTAATATTAGTAAATATTTTATTTTTTTCATCTCATTACCTCTCTAAGTGATTATACCAAATTATGAAAAAAGAGCAAGCTTTAAGCAGCTTGATCTCCATATAAGTCATTGTATTGACTTTTGTAGTCAGCAAGTAATTGATTTAATATTATAGGGTCGCTTACTCTTCTTATGAAAGTTTTTCCCTCTTTCTCGACTTCTTCTAGTACGGCGTAGTTGTTTGTAGGTTCTTCCTTTTCATCTAGAAGAACTGCTAGGAAATATGATTCTGTTGTATCTTCACTTTCCAATAGAAGTAAATATTTTTTTCCATTGTTTATAGTTATTACTGTATCTTCTCTCATGGTTTCCTCCTAGAATTTCGATGTTTTTGTGGCATCGGTATAGTTTACGTCGATTACCTCTTTTAAGTCATCCGTTATATCGAATGGTAATGCATCGCCTTCTACTAATTCTGCCTCTAATTTTTTAACTTCGTCTTTTATCGGTTCTTGTTCTTTTTTATCAATTATTGTTTGTTTAGACATCTTTTGAGTTTTAGAAATAGCTTTTTGTAATCTTTTGAATAGTATAGTTCTTTCTCTTTCTGTTAAAGTGTTCGAAACAATTATTTTACTGCTGATTTCTTGAGCTGCTTTGTTCTGCTCGTCTAATGGCTTTTCTTGGGCATTGGCTAATAAAGCGTTAATTTCTTCTTTAAGTGCTAAGAATTCTTTTGATTTCTTAGACATTGGCATTAGCAAGCCAGCTCCTAAAGTACCTAAACCGCCTACTCCAGTAATTAGGGATGCTTTAGATAGAAATCCGACTTTAGCTACTGCATCGGCAGCGGAGGCAGCAGCAGTTGCTGCACTTGCTGCGGAAGTTGCAACAAAATCTGTTAAAGCTTCTGAACCAACTGTCCATATATATGTGCTCGTGTTAAAGTTGACCGGTACTTTTGTCAAAGTAGATAAAATATTCCCGAGTGCTGTGTTAGCGCTGTGAAGTGCTACTTTTTCTGAAGCAACCGATAAGTGATGTAATTGGCTGTTCTTTACCATTTCGGCGGCAATTCCCGCAATGTTAGATGCTTGAGTTGCTGCTGCGTTTGCTTGCATCATTGCGTATATTGCTGGAACAAGCTGTGTAAGTGCAACTACAGTTGCTATCGTTATAGCCGTTATACCTAAGCCGATTAAAATCTGTTTTTTGTGACCTTTAACCCAATTCCATGCTTTTGTTGCAACCACTTCATAAAGAGGCTCTTCTTCTTTTTCTGGATGATCTGGGTTATTTTTCGGATTTTTTGTAGGGTCTTCATCAGGCTTCGGATTTTCTGGTTCAGGCTCGATCGGTGGTACTGGTCCTTGTCCTTCAGTAGGATGTTCTATAGGAGGTTCTTCGTTTCCAGCAGTAGGATTTTCTATTGGATTAGGTTCTTCTATTTCAATAGTGCTACCTGTAAGAATGTCTTGTTTCTCTAAAGACATCAACCCTAAAGTGGTCGTAGCACGTAAGTTTAAATATTCTTCTTTATTTTGATTGTTTAATCCAGCTTTTAAAATGTTATCCATTTTTATTAGGCTTTCATATTCTTCATAATGTTGGTCTTGAATGATTTGACCATCGCTTGTCGTTTTACTTTGAACATTAAAGCCTGCTAGTGCATATAAAGATTTTATTTCGTTTTTGCGACTTTGTATTTTAGATTGTTCTTCTTTAATCGTCGCAATCATCAATTCTTCTTTTGTCAGTTTTGGTTCAACAGGAATTAATTCTTCGTGAATTGGGATGAGGCTTTCTCCTATTGCCGGAGCAGTCGGTGCAGAAGTCTCTTGATGATTTTCTTCTTGTTTAGGAGTATAGTCCGGTTGTAGTTCTTCAGTCGATGCAGGCAATACGATTACATCAGGTGCTTTAGGAGTTGTACCGTTTAGGTTTGGCTGAACTGGCTCCTCAATAGGTGGTTCAAACGGTTGTTGCTCTTCTACTTCTTCTTCTCTTTGACTTAATCCTGACATCAAGTCTGGCTCGTCGTTTCGAGGTGGTTCAAGTGGTTTTTGTTCTTCATCTACTTGTTTAGGTATCGTATCTGGTTCGACTGGTGCACTAGTCACTTCTTCAATTTTTTCTTGTACTTCTTCTGTACCATTATTTGCTGCTTCAAAAGAATGAACACTTTCTGCATTTACAGCCGTAGAAGGCTTGATTTCGCCAGCCGGTGCGGGTTTTCCCATTAAAGCTTGATATCTTCCGTCGCTCGGTGCTCCTAGAGCAGTTTTCGAACGAAGGGCATAATATTCATAATAACTCTTTGTATTAAAGTTTCTATTAGCGATAGTTTTCATGGCATCCAAACTGTTGTATTCTTCGAGAATTTTGGGGTCTGCATTAACCCAGTTTCCGTCGTTTGCTCTTTCCTTGTCGGCAGACTGATATTTGGCATCACTCAATATTTCTCTCATTCTTTGTACTATGATGTCACGCTCTTTAAAACGAAGCGTCATGGGATTTATGAAAGTTTCTCTTTCATCATTAGGAAGCGGAGCTAATTTAGTCTGACTTCTTTTATCCAAATATTCATTTATGCCGTCTTGTGCCATGTTAGCATCTATAATTTCTTGCATTCTAAGAAGAGATTTGTATTCGGTTGCATGCTCTTGTAAAACTGGGATACCGGCAGCTATTTCTGTTGGACCAGCCATGCCTGCTAGCTGTTTTTCTTTTATAATGTCGTCAATACGACTTTGGATGTTACGTTTTTCTTGTTCAATTATATTCATCGTTCATCTCTCCTACTATACAAATCATACCATTTTTCTTTGTTTTATTCAATCATGAATGCTTAAAGTTTACAAAAAAAACGGAGAAAATTCCGTTTTTTTAAATAATTTATGCTAATTCTACTGTTGCGCCAGCTTCTTCAAGCTTAGATTTAATGTCGTTAGCTTCATCTGCAGGAACGTTTTCTTTGATGTTTCCTCCGTTATCTGCAATTCCTTTAGCTTCTACTAGTCCAAGACCAGTAATTTCACGAATAACTTTGATTACAGCGATTTTTTGTGCACCAGCATCTTTTAGAACTACTGTTTTAGCTGCGTCCTCAGTTGCACCAGCCTCAGCTCCAGCTGCTGGAGCAGCAACTGCTACTGCACTAGGGTCAATTCCTAGTTCTTCTTTCATTATATCGTTAATTTCTTTAAGTTCGAGAATAGTCATATCTTTTACTGCATCTACTATTTCTCTTGGAGTTAATTTTGCCATTATTAATCATTTCCTTTCTTATTAATTATTTTCTTCTAATTTTTTGGCATATAAATCTACACCTATTGCAAAGTGTTTAGCATATTGCATTAAGCCACCAGCAAACATAGTGAGTAGTCCATCTCTTGATGGTATTGAAGCGTATGCTCTGATTTCATCTATAGATAATACTTTTCCATCCGCATAGCCTGTTCTAATTTGTACGTTGTCTCTATCTTTAGAGAATTTACTCAAAACTTTAATAGGTTCTAGTAAGTCTCCACCGAATAGAATAGCATTTGGCCCTTCCCAAAATTCGTCGACATCGATCTTTAGATCTTGGAAAGCTCTTTTAGCTAAAGTATTTTTGTATACTTTGACATGACTATTCGATTTTTTGAGTTCTGTACGAAGTTCGCTTAGTTCTCCAACAGAGAGTCCTTGGTATGTAAATACTATGACTGAGTCGCTATTTTTGATTTTATCCGATATTTCACTTACGACTTCGCTTTTTCTTTTTAAGCTCTTTTCACTTGCCATATAAAAACTCCTTTCAATTTTTTAAAAAAACTTTCCATAGGGAAAGCTTAAGTTTACTATTTAAGTTCCCCTCGGCAGGATGATTAAGACTAATAAATTTGTCCCCTGCTGTCTATGGATAAACGTTTTTTCATTTCTTTGTTATTATATAATAAGTAATTTTATTTGTCAAAAGAATTTTTATCTAGCTTTATTCCAGGTCCCATCGTACTAGAAATGGTAATAGAGTTGATATAATTTCCTTTAACTGTCAAAGGTTTTGCTTTGATTATGGTATTGACTATAAAATTGATGTTTTCTTCTAGTTTTGCTGCATCGAAAGATGCTTTTCCAACTGAAGAATGCACTATACCATAGCTATCAGCACGGTATTCAATCATACCTTTTTTGATATCCTCAACTGCTTTAGCTGTATTCGTAGTTACAGTTCCAGTTTTAGGATTTGGCATCAAGCCTTTTGGTCCCAATATTTTACCAATTTTACCTAGAAGAGGCATCATTTCTGGTGTTGCTACGATTACGTCAAAATCAAACCAGTTTTCTTTAGCCATTTTGTCTATTAGCTCTGCTTCTCCTACAAATTCGGCACCTGCTTTTTTAGCTTCAGTCGCTTCTGCACCTTTTGCTAGGACGCATACTCTTTTGGTCTTACCAGTTCCATTAGGTAATACAATTGAGCCTCTCATTTGTTGGTCGGCTTTTTTAGTATCGATATTTAAATTGATTGCGATTTCAATAGTACTATCGAATTTAGTAGTAGCTGTCTTTTTTACTAGTTCTACTGCTTCTTTAACAGAGTATTCTCTATTTTTTTCAATCAATTTAGAAGCTTCCACATATTTTTTTCCAAATTTTTTCACTTTTTTCCCTCCATTCGTGGTTTATTTTATAGAGCGGATTATTATTTTATCAATTAATTTAATGTATTAATTTTCTTCGTTTTCTTCTGTTTCAGTCTTTTCATTTATGACTTCGACTTCGACGTTTGTATCTTGAGCACTAGCTTCCATTGCCTCAAGTTCAGCATCACGTTTTGCTTGTTCTTTCTCTGCTTCTGCAGCTTCTTTGGCTTGTTCCATAAGCTCTGCATCATTGACACCTTTAACTGCTATACCCATATTACGAGCTGTTCCTTCTATTATTTTCATAGCTTCTTCTATTGTGTAGGCATTTAAGTCTGGCATTTTATTTTCAGCTATGGCACGTAGGTCGTCTTTTGTAATAGTTGCAACTATGTCGTTTGCACCTTTGGCACTACCTTTTTGAATTTTAGCATATTTCTTTATCAAGAAGGCTGCTGGAGCAGTTTTTAGTACGAAATCATACGATTTATCTGCATAAAGAGTAATCTCAACTGGAACGATATCTCCC
>CANDHX010000074.1 GCA_947384645.1 uncultured Mycoplasmatota bacterium
ATATTCTGTATTATCGTAAAGAGACTTATTATTGACATTTATAATTAACGAACTGTAAGCAGAATATAAGGTGACGAGAATTACACTTAGGACACAGATTACGATAATAGTTTCTAAAAGCACAAAACCGTATTTTTTCTTCATCCTAGCCACCTCATTGTGCAAGTTATATTGTCATTGATATTTAACAGTTTTAAAGAGGCTTTGTTTTTTTCTATAGCGAATTCGTGATTTTCATCAAAACTCCAACGACCATTCTGACTTTCACATAAAAGACTTGGCGTAACCGTATAATCGTCATAAAGGTATTGAACGCTAATGCTTTTATTTCTTTTAACCGTTTCCTGTAAGAAACTGACTTCGCTATTTATTAGTTCGCATGGATTTCCACCACTCGAATGTATTTCGGCATTGTACGTTAAAAAGGCAACTATAAAAGGGTTTTGATTTAAGTTTTCAATTACTTCTTCATTATATCTATTTAGAATAGTTTTATTTGCAATATAGCTACTCAATAAAGCGGCAATTATGGCTAAAAACACCAAAAAAAATGAATATATTAAAGAAGTTGCCATAAAACCGTTCTTTTTCAAGATAATCACCCTTTATATTAAGAAAATTATAGCATAAAACGATTTAAAAGTACATAACTTGAATGCAAAAAGGACGTTTAATTTCGTCCCTTAATAATATCTTTAATCCAAAATAGCTTTAATTCTTCTAACGCCTGCACTCGATGCCTCTTCTTTTACAATCTTAAAGTGATGAAGTTCGCTAGTCCGTGTAACATGTGGTCCCGTACAGATTTCTTTAGACACATCACCTATCGAATAAACAGATACGACATCCGGATACCTTTCTATAAACATCGCTTCAGCTCCACTTTCAACGGCATCCATCTTATTCATCTCTTCCTTTGTGACCAATAAATCCTTACTAATCCACTCGTTCACCAAGTTTTCTAGTTCTTCCTTTTCATCTTGAGTCAATTTTCTATCGAAATTGAAGTCAAATCTCATTCTCTCGGCAGTAATATTGCTTCCCATTTGGTGAATGTTTTTATCCTTTAATACGATTTTCAAGGCTGCATTCAAAAGATGTGTCGCCGTATGATATCTAGTCTCGATTTCCCCTGTACCAGCTAAGCCACTTTTAAATTTATTTTCAGCACCTTTTCTAGATAATTCTTGATGAGCTTTGAATTTTTGATAAAACCCTTCGGTGTCGACTATTAAATTTTGTTCGTTTGCTAGTTCGACAGTAAGCTCGATTGGAAATCCATAAGTGTCGTATAGATGAAAAGCGTCGTCTCCTTCGATTTTTTCTTTCACTTTTGTAGCGACCTTATTGAATTCTTTCAATCCCTTATCTAAGGTCTTCGCAAACTTGTTCTTTTCGCCTTCTATAATTGCTAGAGTGGCTTCTCTATTAGCATCCAATTCGGGGTAATATCTTTTATAATCGTCTATTATAGAGTTTACAAGATCGCTATTAAAGCTAGAATCGATATCTATTCCGAGTTTTTTCTCATGTCTGATTGCACGCCTTATGAGCCTTCTTACGATGTATCCTTGGTCTGTATTAGATGGCTTTACACCAGAATTTTCTCCGATAATAATCGTAACAGCTCTTATATGGTCGGCTATAATTCGCATACTTTTTTTATACTCGCCCTCATACGTCTTTCCACTCTTGTTTTCTATCAAAGCTATATAGTCTTTAAAGATACTCGATAGATAATTGTCGTCGACACCTTCTAATATGGCTGTAGTTCGTTCTACTCCCATACCCGTATCTACATTTTGATGTTCCAAAGGGCTAAATCCATTTTCGTCGTGATTGTATTGCATGAAGACGTTATTCCAAATCTCTACCCAACGTTCGTCTTTAGGGTCGAATTTATCTGGCACTTCATCTGTACTTCTAAAATAAAATATTTCGGTATCTGGTCCACAAGGGCCAAACATCTCCATATTAGGCCACCAGTTGTCATCTACTCCTAAGAAAGCGATCCTCTCTTCTCTAACTCCTAAAGATTTCCAAATTTCAGCTGACTCATCGTCCCTCGGTACCAATTCGTTGCCGGCAAAAACCGTAACAGCTAATTTTTCAACGGGTATATTTAAAACACCAGTTAAAAATTCAAAACTCCACGTAATGCTTTCCTTCTTAAAATAGTCACCCAAGCTCCAATTGCCTAGCATCTCGAAGAAAGTGTGGTGTGTCGTATCACCGACTTCATCTAAATCGTTTGTCCTCACACATTTTTGGTAATCGACTAAACGTAACCCTAGTGGATGAGGAACTCCTTTTAAATAAGGAGTCAAAGGCTGCATTCCAGCCGTATTGAATAAAACAGTATTGTCGTTTTCTGGAATAACTGGCGAACTAGGTATCTGTTTATGTCCTTTACTCAAGAAAAATTCAATATATAAATCCTTTAGTTTCATATTAATAGTCCTTTCTCATTGTCTAAACTTCGTTTTCTAAAAAAGAAGCAGCAGCAATTCTTAACTCTTCTAATGAAGCATCGTTCACTATAGTATAATCGTATAAATCATAATTATCAAGTCCTATTTCGGTCATATGGTTCTGTTCGCTTATCGATAAATTGTTTTGAAAATGTGGCCTTACTATTTTTATACTGACTACCTTATCCTTAAAAATGTTTTTAAAATAGTCTATTTCTAAAGGTAATCTCGCATCATCTATAACAGCTGCATCGGCAAAAAGATTATATACATCGATATCATCGTGTAACCTTTTTACAAAAAAATCGTTCTTCTTTAACTTCTCTCTTATTACTTCGCTTCCGAGTTGTTGCAATAACTCACGTGGCTTCGTTTCTTCGCTTCCATCCCATGATGTGAGTTCACATGCATACAGTTTTATATATTTGGCAAAAGATGTTGCGACGCATTTTTTCCCGACACTATTGTAATAGTCTTTGATATAGTGAGCTAACGTAGTCTTTCCATGCCTAGCTTTACCGCTTATCAAATAAATTTTAAAATTATCTTTCATAAAAGCCTACCTTCTTATAGTATCACAATCTGAGTATACCACTTTTTTCAATCTAAAAAAAGTAGAAATACTTAAGAAACAAAATATACGTTTTTTAAAACAAAACGCTTTCAATAAATCTCCTTATTCAAAAAATGACTTTTGCCAAATTTTCCTTTTAAATAGGCGATTTGCCAAACTTTTGTGGGTATACTTTAATATGTTTTCAAAGCACAGTTTCGTATCTGTGTTCTCTTAAGACTATATAAAAATCTATTAAGGGATGGTTTTGGTAAATATGTTTTAGGAGGAATGTTTATGAAGAATAATTTTCAGTTATACTTTATAATATAGCTATTGTTGTTCATAGTTTTAATCTTAGCGCTAAGTGATGAATATCAAAAAACACGGCTAGATTACCCTTTAAAGGTTATTTAGTCGTGTTACCAAACAATGAGAACACGCTAGAATCTTTAGTGTGCTTCTCTTAATTAAGATTATAATATTTATTTTTATACATTACAAGCACTTTTTGCAAACATTTTTAAAAAAGGGGCGAGCACTAGAAAAAGAGATACGAGCACAGATACAGTATTCCATAATAAAGAAAATAGAATAAGAAGATTTTAATTACTTCTAAAGTCTTACTAAAACCCACTCTTCTTTCTAAGAACAGATTTGCATAATACAAAAGGCTATAGACGAAGAGATTTATTAAAAACCTGAAATCGAATATAGTCAAAACCAAAAAATAAGGTACTGCCTTATAGATGCTCTTTTTAATAGTTACAAATAGACCGATTAAGTGGATATTAAAGGGCGTCAAACTGGACAGGAGATAATCGACTAGAATAGAAACATAAATCATTTTGCCAACACGGCGAGATAGTTTAGATTGTCGAAGTCGACATAAGGTTTCACATAAACTATCTCTTCTACTCCTTTTCTTTTACTCGAAAGAACTTTCCCTATTTTTATATTTGCTCCGATTTCTTGAAATCCGCTAGTCACAACTTCAGTTTCGGGTTCCACCACTTTTAAATGGTCTATATTGTGTACTAAAAAACAACCCATCTCTTTGTCGTATTCATCGAGCATTCCATAGTTTTCTCCAATACGCACACTTACCTTCACATTCCCAGTTAAAAGTTTCACTTTAGCAGTCGACTTATTGGCATCATCGACTAATCCCACTAAACCGTCTTCGTTTAATACGACGTCGCCTTTTTTGACCATGTCATCTGTACTCACGACTAAAAAGTTGTAAAATTCGTATACATTTCTAAGAGCTATTTTGGCTAGAACTATCTTTTCGTTTTCATATATGCTTAGATTAGCCAAAGACCTTTCATACTCTGCTAGAGTTTTTTTCAATTCTTCATTTTCTCTTTTCAAAGTTTCTACTTCTAAAGTATCCCTGTTATCTTCCCTAAAAAAACTTATAGCATTAGATAGTCCAGTAACGATAGCATTGTGCAAAACGATAAATATAAAAAGTAGCAAAATGACGTTTATGATGCCCATATGTCTATTCATACTTTATTCTTCCTTCCTCGTCATAACTATAGTAATTTCCTCTTGCGACGATTAAATGGTCGAGTACTGGTATTCCTATCGTATTCCCCGCATCGATTACGACTTTTGTCGCCTCGTCATCGTATCTGGAAGGACTAACGTTGCCACTCGGGTGGTTGTGCATGATAATAATAGATGCGGCGTTTACAAAAAGAGCCTCTATAAAAATCTCCCGAGCCGAAATTACCGATTGGTTGATTGTCCCTTTAAAGATTATTTTATGAGAAATATATTGCTTACGAGTATCCAAATATATAGCCAACAAATTTTCTTGTTTTAAATCGACTATGTATTTAGCAAAAAAGCGATAGGCATCGACCGAATTTAGAACCTTTATTTTATCTTTAACTCTATTGGTATCGAATACTCTTTTACCGAGCTCCAAAGAAGCTAAGAGAGTTATTATTTTCACATCTCCAAGGCCTTTGATTTTTTTTAACTTATTTATAGATACATCTTTAAGCTCCGCAATGTCATCGAACTCGCTTAATACTGCTTTGCTCAAGTTATATACTGGCTCTCCTTTAGCACCTGTTCTAAAAATTATCGACAACAACTCCTCGTTAGATAAGGCTTCAGCCCCTAATCTTGTCAAACGCTCTCTCGGCAAATCCTCTTTTGGCAAGCATTTTAATGATACCGTCAAATCATACCACTTCCTTATAAATGTTTAATAATTCCGTATTTAAAGAGAGTTTGCTTTCCTTATTGGTACTTTTCATCATAGCTTCATATTTATATGATTTATCTATGATATCGTCTTCGACCTTGATGTTTTTAAGATAATAGTTTATTCCCAACCCATCTAAATAATCGGTCATAAAAGAGATATTTTCATCGTTATTCAATATCGAATAATAGACCCTATAAAGCTCGTCATCTTGAAAAACCAATCCGCCATAAGTCTTAGTCATTGCTAAAGCATTTTCTTCGTCGGTAAAAACTCCGATTTGAATAGCGACAGCATTGTGGGTATCGTCTTTTTGTGTCGACACTTCGACAGTCTTAAAAAGGATAAATGCAAAAGTACATCCAGTAACGACAGCTAAAAATACAGGTTTTAATTTTTTCATATTATCTCACCACGAATAGAATACAACACCTATATAAAATAACTTGTCGAAATAAAGCACCCTCTACTTATTATTATACCGGATAAATTCGATTTTTCTCATTCGCTCTTGCTTATTAAGTCACATTTCTTTATAAAAAATACCTTATAACCCTTATAAAAACAGTAAAAGACGTCTTCTCTACTCAAGTTGTTCTTCTTTAAAACATAGTCGAGCCATACCCTGCTCTTGTTAATTCTTCTCAAAGTGCTCACCTGTATTTCGCCGTCCACGATTAAGGGAAGAGGACAATTTTTATCGAACAGTTTTTTCTCAAAAATCGATAGTTTACCGTTCGCTTCTAATAAGGCATATTCGACATCTTCGATACTCTTTATGCTTTTTTGTCTTAGCTCCAATAACAAATCATCTATCGTATAACGTTGCTTTACCATTTCTTTAAAATCGACTTTGCCGTTATCTATTATGACGGAAGGCTTCCCTCCGAAAAAAGTTCTAATACGCTTTGACTTTAAAGAAACTCTAGCTAAAACGATTTCTAATATGACGAGTACTAGAATCGGGATTACTGTCATCAAAAGAGAGTCGGATGTATTTTCTATGCTGATAGCAACTAACTCGGCGACCAAAATCGATACTATTAAATCGACGACGCCTAACTGTCCTATTTCTCTTTTTCCCATAATTCTAAACATCAACATTACAAAAAAGTAGAAAAAACAAGTTCTAAATAAAACTATTAACAATTCTTTCATATCATTCACCATCTTTATTATGGTAAGAAAGCCCCTATTTTAGTCAAAAAAAATACTCCTATAAAGGAATATTCAATAATTACAAATTTAAATCTTTTTCTCTTTTCTAGAAAAAATATTCGCAATAAATCCAAAGATGAACATTACAAACGAACTCATAATCGATGATACGAACATGAGAATATAAGTGAGTAGAAGATTATCTTTTATTACAAAGTGGATTATGATAGCACCTAACAAAATGACGCTTTGTATCATCAAAAATTTATTTTTAATCTTGGTACAATCGGTTGAGATCGGAAGAGCGTCGTGTAGGGAAAGAGTGTAACTGTAGGGGTAGGTCT
>CANDHX010000075.1 GCA_947384645.1 uncultured Mycoplasmatota bacterium
AAAGTAGGCATACGTACCCATGATACATGCAAATACTATTGCTACTATACATAATGTTAGTACTATTGCTTTTTTTGTTTTAATACTTCTCTCTTGTACTTCCATTTTTATTTTTCTTCTTTCTATTATGTTTTAATTATACATGATTTATGAATTTAATACAATTAAAAAAAAGAAATGACAATTAAATCATTTCTTTAGACTTATTTCTTTTTATTACAAATATGATACCTGCAAGAAGTATGACGATGATTATTACACTACTAGTCATTATTAATGGTTTATTGAACTTGACTTGTTCTTTTTCTTCTTCTTTATCATCGTCTTCAATCGGTGCTTTTTCTTCATAGTAGACAACATATCTACCAAGCTTTGTGGTTGTTAGTTCTATTTTATCGTCGGATTTTTCTTTGTAAGCTAGTTTTTTAGTTAGTCCATTATCAGATATTTCATAAATACCACGGAATTTTTTATCCTTATCTAAATCGATTGTAAGTCTAATGTCCGTTTCCTTAATATCGACTTTTTTGTTGTTTTTATTTTCAAAATAAAGCTCGAAGTAATCGCTATCGGAATTGAATTTTTCTTTTAAATTAGTACTTAAATTTAAGTTGTTCTTTTTAAGTGTAGCATCTTTTGAGACTTCCTTTGTAAGTATAGACAATTCGATATCTTTAACGGTGTATTTACTGTATTTTGTATCGTCTGATGATGCACTGTCGTTCGGTTTTTTATCGTTATTTTTATCATTAGAAGTTCCGGTAGGCTTCTTAGTTGGAGTCGATGGCTTATTAGAAGTATTTGAGCCTTGGCTAGGGTTACTTGGTTTAGAAGGAGTTGTTGGCACTTCTATCGGTGGTTCTTCCTTCTTTTCAATCCAATCGACTTTAGCTACTATAGATTTTTTATTACCTAAATAGTCTTCATAAGTAAATTCAAAAGTACCATTTTCTTTAAAAGTATAAAAGTCTAGTCCATTATTGTTAGTAATCTTAATAGCTTCATCGCATAGAATAGTTGCCGATACATAACCTGTCGTTTTATCTTTTGGGTCATAGACAATTGAGGCATCTGGTGCAACTTTATCTATCCAAGAAACTTTGGCAACTTTTGAACCTATGTTTCCAGCTTCGTCTTTATACTCAAAGCTGAATGTACCGTTTTCAGTGAATGTGTAGGTATCCTTTCCGTCGTTATTGGTTATAGTCATGTTTTCTTTTTCGAAGACTATTTTAGCTACTACGTCTTTATTGGTCATGTCTATCGTACTATATTCGATTGTTGCATTGGAATTGTCGTTGTCTATCCAATCGACTTTGGCTTTGGTGCTTCCTCTGTTACCAGCTCTATCGACATAATGGAATGTGAATTCTCCATTTTCGATGAATTCATAAGTGAGTCTATTCATATTTGCTATAGTATTCCCACTAGGGTCTTTTACGAAGCCTTCATCGTCGACTGTAAATCCTTCTAAAACTTCTCCTTCGCTATTTAGAATTTGTCCTTCGTCATTTAAAGTGTAATTACCATTATTTAAAACGATGACTTCTTCACTTGGCTTTAGAGTAGCAATGACTTCTTTGTTAGTTGGAGCTGTAGTGCTATATTCGATTGTCGCTGTAGGAGGAGTTCTATCTATCCAATTTACTTTGGCTAAAGCTTCTCCCTTTAGACCATTTTCATCGACAAATTCAAATTTAAACTCTCCATTTTCGGTAAACGTATAGGTATCGCTTCCCGAAGCAGGACTTGTAATCGTAATAGCATCGCTCGGATTTATTAAGCGTGCTATGACATTATCTTTGGTAGGTTTTGTATTGCTATAGGCGACAGAGGCAGTCGGATGACTTTTGTCTGTAATATCTTGATATAAATTAAATGCTCTTGCAGTAAACCAATTTCCATTAGAAGCTCTATTGGCTACTATTTTAACATACTGCACTTCTTTAGGCTCTTCTATATCAAAACTCTTTGTATTTAAAATGGCATCTTCGTTTGTATTTGCTTGATTAGTATAGGTTAGACCTGTCTTTTGAGATAAAATCTCCCATGTTTCTCCATCCATACTTCCATAAATAGTTCCGTCCAATATTTTGCCATTTCCTCCTCCAGATGGAACATATTCAACTGAAGAAATCTTTACTGCTTTATCTAATTTAATAGTAATATATCTTTCTTTGTCTGAACCATTCCAAGCTGAGTGCCAATTAGTATTATAATTGCCGTCTATTGCATTAGAGGCATGTCTTCCTTGACTCGTCGCTTGAGAAGATACTGCATGGATACTAAGGTGTGATACCGGAATGTATTTGCGAGTATCGGGTTGGTCATCCTCGGTAAAGTTAAACGTCATGCTATCACTTGGCAATTTTGTACCTGTAGCTCCTATCCTTACATAAAGCGTTTTATCTCCTTTATTGTTAGGGGAAGCTTCTTTATAGGATGTCCATAAGTCTTCTTCATCGTTACGCCATTCGTAGGTCGTATTGATACCGACTATTCTATTTTCTAAATCGTTTTTAAATATAGTCGAAGGTATTGTTGCTTTAGTAATATCTATTGTATAAATGTTTTCTTCGCCGTAGTTAACTCCTACTATGTGTATTTTAATGTCGTTTTCCACGGTAATTTTAGAGATTTCTTCTTCGCTTAAAGTCACAAATGATTCGCTTGTTGCTGTCCAAGTCTTTCCACTATCCAAGCTATATTCCCATCTGACACCGACACCTTCGTATCTGCTTCCAAGTTTTATTTTATTGGCTTCTTCTCCATCAAACGAGAAGCTAGCTATTGAATAGTCGTTTCTTCCGAGCAAATGGTTAGCCATTAGTCGAGTTAAAGATGGTTGCATTATAGGCGATTCGATTTCTGTTCCCGAAATCGTTCCCTTTTCTAAGCTCGTTCTTAAAATATTCGTAAACGTAACGGCATAATTGGTATTTTCTAATTTAGGCTTAATCAAATTCAATAAATCAGACATAGGAAGTGGAAAATAGTACATATTTTCTGCAAGATATTTAACCAATGCTATATAATCTTCACTAGTTTTAGACTCATTTCTCTTATAAGTTTTTATGAGTCCAACCCAAGCATCCATGTTTATCGGTTGATATTCTAAAGCTTTTCGATATATCTCTTCGAGTTTTACTAAGTCGTTTTGATATAGACTTGCTAATAGCATTGTTTCCTTAGCTTTATTGTAATTTTCTATGTCATTTAGTGCTTCTTGGGCATAGGGAACATATACTACATTATAATAAGATGTAAAACGCTTCGGTTTATTTTCTTCCCAACCGACTGAACCCCAATCAGCTAATAATCTTTCTCCTTTTTCGGCAACAGTCCATCCGCCAACATCGTTTTTAATAGTCCACATTCCTTTTCCAGATGCGGCATCTTGAATATACTCCAAGTAGGCAGCGTGTCCCGGTTGTCCGATTACTGCAGAAGGATTTCCTAAAGAACCGTTTATGTTAGAACCCGTTTTAGAAAGTCCACCACAAACCGAACCTTGTTCGAATACTATCCACAATTTTGGTTTTCCAGCTTTATAAGTAATATTATAATTTGCTAAATGATACTTTTCGTTCCATTCGTCGTATTTATCCATGTCATAGTATTGTGGCAAGTTGTAGTTATATCCAGAACGGTAAGTTATATATCTATAGGGGTCTATGTTTAGATTGTATCTTCTTATGTGGTGATTCAACCATTCTATTTCCTCATCATCGATGTTGTTGTTCATAACCCAACGCATTTCTTCGATGTTCAATCTCTCGAAGACCTCATTTTTTAGAAGATTTTCTTTTTGCATGTGTTTATAAATACTATACCTGGTATTGGCATCTGAACATTGATTTCCTCCAACCCATAGGCATACATTTGTCGAATGAGTAAGGGAAAGAGAAATCATCATCCTTTTATATAAATCGCCGAGTGTAGTATATTGCGTCATTTCTTTGTTATCGAGATCTTCTTTATATTCTGAATATAGATCTACTAAAATATTTAAAGAACTCATGTATGAGCCTGTTGGCTTTCCACCTGTAATATAATACCTCAAAGCATCCAAATCGCTTAAGATCCATTCTATCGTTTCTTTTTTATTATTATCGAGATGAGCTATTCCTTGAAGTAAGTCGTAACCGAATTTAGAAATAAATTCTCTTTGTAGTAGGAATAGTTCTTTAGAATTAAATATTTCTTGATAGGAAGATCTTAATAATAATTCATCGTAGAAATTAATCGGTTTGATAAAATCAAAAGGCTCTTCGTTTTCATCCTCTATATATCCTTCTTTATATAATTTTGCCCCAGCATAGACGGCATGATCTGAGGCTGCATTCCCATTATTATAGGCATAGAGTTTAAGATACTTTTTTCCTTTTATATCAATAGTTATATATTCAGCTTCAGTATTTCCCTTTTTGATTGGTACATTAGTATCTGGTGTTTCAGCAATCCAATTCGTCCCATCAATCGAAGTTGATATAATAAATTTAACTCCATTTCCTAAGTTTCCTCTATTAGCATCGACTCCATAATAGGTCGTGAAGTAATCAAAATCTAATTCGCTCAAATTATAAATAACTGTACTAGTAGCGTGAGCACTTATTCCTTTTAAAAATGTCTTCTTTTCTCCATCGACGATTAGAGATATGAGACCGTTATTGTCACTTTCATAACTTTGGTCTAGTTTTATAGTTCCCCAGCCAACTCCAGAGAGCTCTTTTTCGTATGGAATATCCGATAAGTATACAAAATCTTTATCGTTTACACTTTGTACTTTAAAGTTTGAGAAATCCTTCGATTCAGTAAAAGTAACTGCCGAAATCTTATAATCCATATTTTTATAGGTACTATATCCATAGCCAATCGTTACTGATATAGTAATTATTAGAAAAATAGCAATCGTTTTTAAAGTTCTTTTAGTATTCATCTTATCTACCCCAACTAGTTTTAATATATTTTCTATCGTTTATAATTGAATTTTATCATAGTTGATATGAGATGTAAATACTAGTGACTATTGCTTTACATTTTTTTACATTGAAAAAAGTCCTAAATATAGGACTTTAAGAATTAACGGTCGACGTCTTTTAAATATCTCTTTAATAAAAATGTTAAGAAATATGGAAACGTATAAAATTTACCGTTAAATCCAATGTTTTTATTGCACAATTTAATACCGTATTTAACTTCTTTATAATAGTTATCCTCAATCATCTTTGACAGAGAAGCTGTTGGATTGTTGGAAGCTTTTACTTCGATTGGGATTATAGAATTGGCGTCTCTAATTATAAAATCGATTTCTAAACTAGGTTTATCTACTTTATAAAAATACAATTCAAATCCAGATTTTACTAACTCTACGGCAATAATATTCTCATAAATTGCACCTTTATATGTATTGAAGTTTTTATTTAATCTCAAATCGGTTTGTGATTCATCATCTAAAGAAGCGATTAATAGACCTATATCTCCAAAGTACAATCTGTAATTATCAGGATTATAGTTAGCCTTTAAAGGTAAAGAGATGTTTTCCATGCAATAACTTATATTGACTATTCCTGCTCTTTCAAGCCACTCTACTATTCCTATATAATCTCTATTTCTTGCATTATTTGATAATTTGGTAATTTGAAATTTTTTGTTTTCGTTTCCTAAAAAAATTTTAATTTTTCTATAGGCACTCAATATTTTGGTTTTATCTAAATTTCCAGCATACTTTGTAATATCTTCTTCATAATCCAATAATAATTGTCTTTGCATTTCTAAAATACCACTATAGTTTTTATTTTCAACAAATCTTTTTACTATTGCTGGCATACCACCTATAATCGTATGTTCTTTGAAATTTTCGAGCATTACATCATATTGTGTATTACTTAAAGGCTTTAAGTTTTTCATGCAATCATACAAATCTTCTATTTGTTCTTCTTTAAAACCTTTTGCCCACAAAAATTCTTCAAAATCCAATGAATACATGACGTAATCTTTTTTGTAACCGACACTATTCGATTCGATTTCATTATAGTTTATACCCATAAGAGAACCAGAACAGATGACATCGTATCTTCCGTCTAGTTTAAAAAATTTTAATGATGTCGCTGCGTTTGGACATTTTTGTATTTCATCAAAAAATATCAATGTTTCATTTGGAAAAAATTCGAGAGAAGGGTTCTTTAAACTAATATTTTTTATTATATCATCTGTAGCAAACCCATCTTCAAAAATATTTAAGTATTCTACATTTTCAATAAAGTTTATTTCTATATAACTTTTATAATTATTTTCTCCAAAATTTTTTATAGCATTCGTTTTACCAATCTGTCTAGCTCCTTTAACTATCAAAGGTAAGCGATTTTTATCATTTTTCCAGTCAATTAAATATTTATCGATTTTTCTTTTTAGTCTATTCATCTAATCACCATTTAAATGATATCATACATGCATGTATAATTCAATGCGATTTTACATTTTCCTAGCTATTTTATGACTTTTTTTCACATTTTCCGGACCATTTTGTGCTGCAATTTTCACATTTTCCCGAATTGTTTCCATTTTTTAACGGTTTTAGCCCATATTCTTTTTATAATACATCGAGGTTAGTCATATAATTTAGAGATGAAAAAAAGTTTATTTTTTAAAAGTGCTTTTATTTTACTAATCGGTTCTTTATTCACTAGAAGTTTAGGGTTCATTATAAGAATCGTTTTTACGAGGATAATAG
>CANDHX010000076.1 GCA_947384645.1 uncultured Mycoplasmatota bacterium
ATTCCGGATTGTGACTGGAGTTCAGACGTGTGCTCTTCCGATCTTAACATAATTATTTGTAACAGCACCTCGAAAATAGTATGATGTTCCGTAATCATCACTCATCGAATATACTCCTTCGTCAGTTGTGGCTGCATTCGCAAAATTGGGAGAACTACTTTTTGCTTGATTTCTAATTTTTTGTACTACGTTAGCACTAGTCCACCGTGCATACAATGTCTGATTACCTGATTGTCTTAAGTAAGAATTGCTTTTGACCATACTTCCGCCTGTTTTAGAAGTGAACCAGCCGACAAAACCATATCCAGATCTACGAGGCATAGGAAGTTCTCCGTATCTCTTTCCTAATCCCACTTTGATACTCGTTGTATCTACACTTCCCCCATTTGGGTCAAAAGTTACAGTAAATATATTCCCTCCGCCTCCACTTCCACCTGGAGTAGATGGACCAGATGGTTCTTCCGAATCTAGAGGTACATCGGGAAGTTGTTCGTCGTCATCTGTATGTTGATTCTCTCTACTTCCAAATCTTAAAGATGCGTACTGATATTCTTCATTATCTAAATCCTCTGATGAAGAAAACATAACTATAATTCTATAAACTTCGTCCCCTAATTTTTTATCATCTAAATATTTTATATATTTTTGAGTTGTGGCTTCAAGACCAGATGTATCAAGATCTTCTGTATCCCATTTAGTTAAAAAAATTCCTTTTACTCCTAATGAATTAAATAGTTCATGTCCGTCTAGAGAGGCATCATTACATTGATTAATATCACTAGATGCTAAAGCATCGCTACAAAGAACAGAAATATCACTCCCGATTATATCATCCGCTAAAGATGTATTATCTTCTAAATAAGCTCTAATAGTATTCGTTTTATAAATATATTCGGTATTGTCGTATAAAGACTTCTTATGGACATTTATAAGCAAACCACTATATGCAGAAAAGAGAATTACGAGTATAACACATAATACACAAACTACTACAATCGTCTCTAAAAGTATAAAACCTTTTTTATAGTTCATTAATTACCACCTCATCGTACAAGTAATATCATCTGTAATGTTTCTTAGTTCTAAAGCCCCTTCAGTATTATTAACTTCTAAAGTATGATTGTTTTCAAAATTCCAATTACCACTTTTGCTCTCACATACTAAATCTTGTTCACTAAAAGCATTCGAAGAAACATACTTTACCTTTAAAGATTTACCATATACTACATCTTCTTTAAGATAATAAGTCTCAGAATTCAAATATTGACCATATTTACCAGTTTCAGAATGTGTTTCAACATTATAACTGATAAATTTTACATAAAAAGGCTCCCTATTAAGATTGTCGATTAATTCAGCATTGTATCTTTCCAATATCGTTTTATTAGCTATGTAATTACTCAGTAAAGCAGCAATGATTGCAAGAAAAACTAAAAAGAAAGAATAAATTAAAGAAGTTGCTATAAATCCACTTTTCTTCATATTATCTACCTTATTCTAATGAAAATTATAACACAAAAGGATTCAAAAATATATAATAAAAAGAAAAAATGTGATTTTTGACAACACATTTAATCCCAAAATTAATCTATACTACTCTCCAACTGTTGTATCATCGATAGTAACATCGTTATCTATGTTATGCGCCACGTATATATTCACTAATTGAGTAAGAGAATAACTATAATTTTCTCCGACATTTAATAGCATTACTGATTGTTTGTCATCAATATTCTTATTATCTTTTAAAAATACTATAAACATTTTTTCTGTAACTTTACTCAAATCATAAGTAATAGCTGTACGATTATCTCCTTCAAAGGTCATTTCATGACTTTTGCTTTCATATATCTTAGTTTCTTCAAGTAAGTCTTTAACTTTTATACCGACATATTTATTTTTTACGACATTCCATCCAGTATCTATATTTGCATCGAATTCATATACTTTTAAATCCATGTTTTTGATTTCTGAGTCTGTAAGAGAACTTTGAAATGCACCTGTGATAGTAAATTTGAATGATGGCAAATCGCCTTTAAACTCTTGTAAATTAGATATTTCATAAGCTTTAAGGTCATTGCCTTTACCTATTTCATTATTATCTTTCTTACCAAAAACAAATACAATTGTTCCGATTACTATTACAACTATAAATATTAATCCTATAATTGCTTTAGTAGAAACATTATTACCCCTTTTTGTAGTGTTTTCATTGTTAATTACATTTTCATTTTCTTTCATATCTTTTAAAACCTTTCTTTTCTATCTATATTATTTTTTATGAAGCCCTATATGGATCTGACATAGTACCAGTTCCAATTAGAGTATTGAAGTATTCAGCATTTAAATTTATTACTGGTGATACAGCATCACTGACTTCGACTGACACAGGTCTCAAACCATAAGTGTTATATAAATTAAAAACATAGGCATAACTGCCAGCATGACTAGGCGTGAGTGACCAAATCGATGCATTTTTATTTGGATTGTATAAATAATATGTTGAATTAAATGTATTATATTTTCCACCCGCTGCTACTATCTCATCTGCTGTTATTAAGCCTACCGGATATGTTAATGCTCCATTTCCTTTCTCTGTATCACTCACTGTAAATGCATCATTCTTCTGAGGACATACAAATGTTGGATGTACATTATTATAGTTTACTGATTCTACCCCCAATCTTGCATATGCTCCATATGCTGTCCAATTTTTTCCATAGCCTAATCCTGTATCGTCACTAAACCCTGATTTTTCTTTTCCAAGTATACTTCTATCATTACAGAATATTTTATCAACTATTGCTCCACTAAATCCATTGTCCACTATATTCGTTTTATACCACTCATCTACAACTTTCTTTATATCTGAATCGGCTGTATTTGTTTGAGCTTGTTCTCTACTTGTACTGGTTGTCGTTCCACTTGGTCCATACATCCATCCCACATATTTTACATCATTATATTTTGTATTGTACTTTTGAGACATATGTGTAAATTTATTTGCCGTATCTGTTCCATTTGCATGGGCACTCGTCCCATCATAAAGAATACGCACACTTCCGTCTCCATTGACTCTGATTATTCTCCAATACATATCATCTCCAATTGATACATGTTTTCTACAATTATAATTAAACCTTGTATCACTTTGACATTCTTTTAAAGATTTAAATGTTTTTGAATAAATTTTATTATTAATATTTTCACCTACATAAATATCTTCGTTCCATGTTCCAAATTTTACATAATTGTTTGTTACAGCTCCTCTATAATAATAACTTGTTCCATAGTCATCTTCAAGTGTGCATATTCCTTCATCTGTTGTTGCAGGATTAGCAAAATTTATTGTACTACAATCAGTTCGAGCCGTATTCTTAATTTTTTCTATCAAACTATCTTCTTTTTTAATCCACCTAGCATATAATGTTTTATTACCATCCATGGCAATACTAGTTTTTTTTTCTCCTCCACTAGAAGATGTATACCATCCATCGAAAGTATATCCAGATTTGATTGGAGACGGAAAACCACTTGCTGTTTCGCCTGTTTTTACTTGTCTTTCCGAATACTTTGCACCTTCATTCATGAATGTAAGAGTATAATACGTATCACTAGGATTTGAAGTCGAACCACCACTAGATGATATAGGAGGATATTTAAAATCCAATACCCCTTTATCGTTAACTTTCACTCTAACGAAGTCATCATCACTTATATTTTCTCCTGTTTCAACATCTACGATTTTCTCGTTCAAAAAACCCTTGTCTCTCAAAGTTCCAATAGATATGTCGACATAATCTGAACCATCATATAAAGCTTTAATCGTATCTGGATACATAGAAACATACGCATCAGCTGCTGATACTATTTGAGAAATCATATTTTGAGTTGCAGTTATTTTTTGTTTATTCATAGTTCTAATAAAATTTACAGAAAATATACCGACAACCACCATCAAAAGACCAATAATTATTATCAATTCGATTATCGTAAAACCGTTTTTTTTCATAATTCGCTTCATTCCTTTATTACATTTTTACCGTTTCCCTATCATACAAAGATTATATAATAATAATCTCAATATTGCAAATATTTACTTTCTTTTAAATAAAATTATTGTTCTTCTTTTTCTTGACTACTAACTATATTTTTATAATATTTGTATCTATCCTTAGCATTTTCCAAATTTTCTTCCATCATTCTTGCTGCTAAATTCTCATCTTTAATTTCAAGTGCCTTATAGCGAACTTCTCCAAGTAAAAATTCCTTAAATTTCATAAAATCTGGCTCTTTAGAATCGATTGTTAGAATTCCGTCCTTATATCTCATCAAAATATTGTATCCACATTCGACCGAAAGTTTTTGTTTCTTAAACGAACAGTTCATACCTTTTTTAATGCCTTGCTCAATACACGTCGCATAGGCTATGATAATCGATGGTCCCTTATTGGCTTCTGCTTCCCTAAAAGCTTTAATCACTTGCATCATGTTTGCACCCAAACACACGCTTGCAACATATACTCCAGGATAAGACATTGCTATTCTAAACAAATCCTTTTTGGGAGTCTTTTTTCCATCGTCTGTAAATTCACAAACTTGACCGGTGTGACTCGCTTTTGAAGCTTGTCCACCCGTATTAGAATACACTTCGGTGTCGAGAACTAAAATGTTTACATCTTCTAAAGATGATAAAACGTGGTCTATTCCACTAAAACCGATGTCATATGCCCAACCGTCTCCTCCGATAGTCCATACACTTCTAGCTTCTAAATAATCGATTAATTCTCTAATATCACGAGGAATTACGGCATTCTCTAATTCCATTCGCACTTTCTTAGTAGTTTCATAATCGTCCATATTGTTTATCCAAGTTTCAAATAACTCTCGAACGACGGGTTCGACGCTATCCATAGATTTTTCCATAATCATTTTTATTCTATTGCGAATAGTTTTATATCCCTTATAAAGACCAAATCCGAATTCGGCATTATCTTCAAAAAGGCTATTAGCCCAAGGGATGCTATATGGAGTAGAAGGTACACTTCCGCCATATATACTAGAGCACCCCGTAGCATTGGCAATAACTAACCTATCTCCAAATAACTGAGTTAATAATTTTATATAAGGGGTTTCACCACAACCAGCACAAGCTCCCGAGAATTCGAATTTCGGTTCACATAATTGAGAACCTTTGATAGTAAACTTATCGTAGATTTGGGGATTCTTATAGAAGTTAAAAAGCGTATTAGATAGACGTTGCCTTTTGATATTTGGATTGCCGAAAGCTAAAGCTTTTTCTCCTCTCTTGCCAGGACACGCTTCAATACAAGCGCCACATCCCGTGCAATCTGCTTCACTAACGCTTATGATGTATTTATATTTGCCGTTTTCTTCACCTATCAAAGCAATCCCATCTTTTGCATATTCTGAGTCTTCATCTACCACAAAAGGTCTTATAACGGCATGAGGACAAACAAAAGAACACATACCGCATTCAATACAATGTTCGCTCTTCCAAACGGGAACATGACGAGACACATTCCTTTTTTCAAATTTAGATAGACCACCTGGAAATTTGCCATTCTTAAAAGGAAGTAAATCGCTTACTGCTAAGTCATATCCCCGTCTATTGTTAATGGTATCTATGACGTCGTTTTTAATCGCTGTAGAAGTGATAGAAGAAAGCTCGCCTTCAAAAGGTTTTAGACCGATTATGGCCTCTTTAACGCACTTGATATTCGCATTAACGACGTCCTCACCCTTCGTTTTAAAACGCAACTTTATTCTCTTAGAAAGAACCTCTTCATAGTCATCAACGCCTAAAAGTTTCAAAAGAATAGCTTCGAACACCAGACTTATTTTACCTTGTAATCCATTTCTTGAAGATATCTCTAGAGCATCTATTGTAAAAACCGTTATGTTCTTATTTTTTATATCTTCTTTTATGCTATCTAGCATTTTTAACTTTTCGAATTCGCTCTTAGTGTTAACTATCAATACTCCATCTTTTGCTAAATTTTTAGTAACTTCGAATTTGCTCAAATAAGTATCCATCGTCACGACTAAGATATTCGGGTGCTCGGGATAATAAGGCAAATCGATAGCATTTCTATCGAATCTCAAGTGTGATAAGGTAACTCCGCCACTCTTTTTAGAATCGTACTCAAAATAACCTTGGACATACTCGTCATCCTTTTCTCCGATTATCTTAAGTAAATCCTTTGAAGCACTTACCATGCCGTCTGAACCATACCCATATATCAACAATTCTTTCACTCTTTTTTTGAGTTCAAAACTGCTTTTCGGCAAACTCAAATAAGTGACGTCATCTTCGATACCGATTGTAAAGTTATTTACGAGTTTACTTTCTAACATGTCGAATACAGCTGCCAAGTCTTTTGGAGTAGTATTCCTGCTCGATAGTCCATATCTGCCACCTACGACTTCGATATTCAAGTCTTTTAAAGCTGCCACGACGTCCAAATAAAGTGGCTCGCCGATGCTTCCTGCTTCTTTCGTCCTATCCAAAACAGCTATTCTTTTTGTCGATTTAGGTATGGCGTCTAAAAGATGCTTTTTGCTAAAAGGCCTATATAGATGAACTGTAAC
>CANDHX010000077.1 GCA_947384645.1 uncultured Mycoplasmatota bacterium
GTAGAATTTGTATCACAAGACTTGAAACGTATCGGATTTACAGATTTCTTCCAATACAGCATGCTCGGTGTATACTATTTCACAGTACTAATAACTTTCTTGTTTGTATTGGGCGGGTTTTATCAAATCCTATCAAAACGAGCAGGATACCAGAAGTTAGTCAAAAATATTAGCGAAAAATTAAAGGGACATGAAATACCTGTCGTATTGGTAGTTTCACTTATATTTGCTATCTTAACAGGACTCGTAAATGAATATTTTCCACTTTTGGCATTTATTCCATTTGTGATTTCCATCTTAAATAGGATGAAAGTCGACAAAATATCTGCTTTCAATGCTACTTTTGGCGGAATGTTGGTTGGTACTATTGGTAGCACATATAGTGCAAAAGTTTTAAGCCATCTAAGTCAAGGTCTAGGAGTAAAATCTGAAGACATCATCATAACAGAGACTATCATATTTGCCATTGCTTATATACTTCTTTCAGTCTTTACAGTAATTAGAATAAAAAAACTTAAAGAAAAAGAAGCTAAAAAGCAAGACAATTACGACTTATTTAAAAACGACGAAGCTGTTGTTTCCAAAAAAGCACCTAAGACTTGGATTTACGTAATTGGTATTGTACTATTTGCAATAGTCACGGTATTAGCATACTTACCTTGGGAAACATGGGAAGTCACTTTCTTTGCTGATTTGACAACTAAATTAAATGAAGCTGCTATCGGTGGAGAAACGATACTTAAATACATCTTCGGCGAAATGATAGCGTTCGGTAAATGGGATATATTCATCATCCAATTCGTCATGTTATTTATAACACTATTGATGTTCATCTTTGGAAGAGTTTCACTCGATGAAATATTCGAAAGCTATGGCGAAGGCTTCAAAAAGATGAGCAAAGTTGCCGTTGTCTTATTAATGGTATACTTGATTCTAGAATTCACAGTAATGTTCCCTGTAGTTCCTGCGATGATCAATTGGCTTGACAATTTGGTAAGTGGATTTAATTCTTTACTAGTATTTGCTGGTGCAACGATTACATCACTATTCAGCGTCGAAATACAATATGCCATGAACCTTTCAGGAGCTTACTATGCTGCAGCATATGCCGACATGACGAGTACTTTAGCTATAATTTTCCAAACAGCATTTGGATTCGTTAGCTTCTTTGCTCCGTCGAGTGCAATACTAATGCTAGGATTATCATACTTAGATATTCCATATAAAGATTGGATGAAGTTCATCTGGAAATTCCTAGTAGCTTTGTTAGCAGTTATAATAGTAATCATACTAATTATAGCCTAAATAAAAATTATCCTTAGTGGATAGTTTTTTCAATTTACAAAACTTTTATGAATTTTATATCCTCTATAAGCATATTTTGGTATAATAGGAAAGAGATTGGAGATTATAAATTTATGAAAAAAATTGTTATATTTGGTGGAGGTACAGGACTATCTTGCATATTATCGGGTCTTAAACTTTTTCCCATAGATGTCACGGCAATCATTTCTGTAAGTGACAATGGGAGTAGCACAGGACAGATAAAAAAAGAATTCGATATTCCGGCAGTGGGAGACGTCGGCACGGTACTATTAGCTATGGCTAATGTCGACAAAGACTTTAAAAAGCTCTTGAGCTATCGCTTCACAAAAGAATCGTTCCTCGAGAATCATCCGATTAAAAACATCCTTTTGACAGCTCTTATAGATATTAAAGGAAATATAACCGATGCGACTAAATATATGTGTAAGTTGCTCGACATAAAAGGTACCATATTACCCCTTACAGAAGAAAAAGTCGAACTCGTTGGAGAAGGGAAAAAAGGTAAAGAATATCTCGGAGAAGAAGAAGTAAGCCAAAACATTAAAAATATCAAAAAACTCAAATACGACCACAACGTATCGATAAGCAGAGAGATAATTGAAAAGATTGAAGAAGCAGATTTGATACTTTTCAGTTCGGGAAGCTTATATACGAGCATCCTTCCACACCTAATCGTACCAGAAATAAGAGAAGCAATTAATAAATCGAATGCACCTATTATGTACATATCTAACTTAGTTTCCCAACCAGGAGAAACGGATAATTATTCTGTAAGTGACCATCTAAAAATCCTAAACGAGTATTTAGAGAAAAGAAAAGTAGATATAGTAGTTGCCAACAATGCCGAAATAGACAAAGAGATAGTCGAAAAATATTCACTACTAGAACACAAAAGCTTAGTAAATATTGACAAAAAAGAAATAGAAGCACTTGGCACGAGATTAATAGAGGACAAAATTTTTGCAGTAGACAAAGGGCTTATCAGACATAATGCTCTAAAAACTGCTTATCTAATATTTTCTTATTTAATGGAAGGTGAATAGAAGTTGACCTTTACAGCACAAGTAAAAAACGAAATCACCTCATCGAAACTGAATGAAATCGAAAACAGATTTCTCTTTTTAGGATATCTTTTTGCAAACGGAACCGTTGAAAACGATAAAGTAACCATCTCACTTGAAAACAAAGACATCGCCGATAAACTTTTTAAAACCATAAAATATTGTTACCATATGGAAGCTAAAATCACGATTAGAACGATGAAAAAATTCAGAGTAAAAAGAGTTTTTATATTCGAACTCTTGGACAAAAACGGGTTATTTGAAAAAGAACTCAAAAATATTTCAAACATAGATGAAGAGAGCGAAAATGCTTTCATCAAAGGCATATTCTTGGCTACGGGAAGTATAAATGATCCCAAGAAAAACAGATACCATTTGGAACTATCCTTCGATAGCGAAGACAAATCTTCAAAAATACTAGAACTATTAAATCGAAAAAACTACGGCTTTAAAATGATAAAAAGGGAAAAAAAATACATGGTCTACCTAAAGTCGAGTGAAGAAATCAGCGATTTTCTCAAACTCCTAGGTGCCGTAAATTCCTTATTCTATTATGAAGACATCAGAATTTATAAAGACCATGCCAATATGGTAAATCGACTAAACAACTGCGAACAAGCAAATTTAGAAAAGTCCCTTAAAACGGCCGATAGTCAACTCAGCATGATAAAATACATGGCCGAATTAGACTTGATGTCACTTCTCGACGATAAGACGAGACAAGTTGCCGAATATAGGCTTAAATATCCAGAAGAAAGCTTTCAGACTCTAGCAGATATAATAAGCTCAGAAACTGACAAAAAAGTTACTAAATCGTATATAAACCACCACTTTAGAAAAATAAGCAAAGTGTACGAAAAACTATTGAATGACTCATCAAATTGAGCATTTTTTTCATGCCTTTATAAATAAAAGAGTCAAAAAGTACCCAAAAATTAGATTGGTCATTTTTAAAAATCCTTTCATCTTTCGACAAAATAAACGCCATAATATACTTTCCTCGAAAATATTCTTATGCTAAACTGTTCTGGTTGTGCACAAAAAAGAAAGAAGGAAAACTATGATTGAATTTATTATTTATGATGACATTAAAGAAAGAAGAACTCTATACACAATGGCGATTAAAAACTTTCTATATACTTCACTCGTAAAATACTTTATAAGTGAGTATGAAAAATATTCAATAAATCTGTTACAAAAAATAAATCATAAATCGGGTAATAAAATATACATTATCAATCTCGATGTTAAAGGAATTAATCCACTAAAGATTGCTCGAAAAATTCGAGAAAGCAAAGACTTTATAAGCCCGATTATTCTAATTTCTAAGAAGAACAAAGTAGAACTATTAGACCAACTCCAAAACGTTCTTTTTCTAGACATAATACTAGACGATGATAATCTATTTAAAAACTTACTATGCGATTTAGAAAACGCATTTAAGATAGTAAATTCTAGGGCTACTTATCCTCTAGCGATATATGATGAAATATATAGAATTCCATATGACGATATAAACTATATAATAAAAAACAAAAACGATGATTCGGTTACTATTTATACAAAAGATGACTCCTTTATAGAATACATGACTGTAAAAGGAATAGAAAGTTTGTTAAAAAGAGATCCGAGGTTCCTTAAAACTCATAGAAGCTGTATTATAAATACCGAAAACGTCTCATCAATCGATTGTAAAAACAACATAATTTTATTTAAAAATGGAGAGTCAATAAATAAAATCTCAAGGGCGAATAAAAAAAATTTAGTTACAAAACTGTCAAAAAAAGACAACTTCTTAGAAAAAGAAGTAGAGTCGCATTAAAAATTCTAGACAAAAAATAAACAAAAGTTGAGATTATATGCTATACTTATATAGTAAAGGAATGATTAAAATGGGGAACAGAATAAATGTGACTATCAACAAACAGTTTAACTTAAGTGCAAATGTCGGAGTGACCATCAATGAACTTGCCCATGAATACGAGAAAGTATCGGATAAATTGATAATCGGAGCAAGGATGAATGACACTATAGTAGACTTCGATACCAAAATAATGGAAGATGCCGATGTAGAGTTTTTTGACTATACGGACCCCTCTGGAAATAAAATGTACCAAGCGGGACTCAAATTCGTCATGATATTAGCAGTCAAAGAACTATGGAACAAAACTGTCACTTTCAAGTTTTCAATAGACAAAGGAATATTTGCCGAAATCGATAGACGCCTAAGCGACCAAGATATCGAGGACTTGCGCATAAAAATGAACGAAATAATCAGTTATGATTATCCGATAAAAAGATGCATAACGAGAAAGATGGATGCCATAAAATACTATACCTCGACAAACGAAACAGAAAAGTGCACGAACGTCCGAAATATTCCAAATAATTACGTCGAACTATATGAGATAAACCATTCATATAACTATTTTTACACAGACATGCCATATAGTACCAAAGAGCTCGGATTCTTTAGCTTAGAAAGAATCGAAAAAAATGCTATAGCTCTCATGTATCCCCATATGGATTCTAAAAACAGAGTACCGGAATACGATTATAACGAAAAAATCTATAAAGAACTGGTTACATTCAGCAAATGGGCAGAAAAACATGGAGTATCATATGCAGCTGGCATTAACGATTTGGTTGCCGAATCTAAAATACAGATGTTTGTAAAAATGAACAACATATTCCTAAACGATTCACTTAGTCTCATAGCAAAAGATATTTCTAAAAAAATTAAAACTGTCAAAATAATTTTGATAGGAGGACCTTCGAGCTCTGGTAAAACTACAAGTGCTCATAGGATGTGTACGTATCTTGAGACGTTTGGAGTAAAACCGATTATAATTAGTGCCGATGACTATTTCAAAGAGCGAGGAGACTCTCCACGAGACGAATTTGGAAACTACGATTTTGAATGCTTAGAAGCACTCGATTTGGAACTGTTTAATAACCAGTTAAAAAGTCTACTTAAAGGCGAAGAAGTCGTAATCCCGACGTTCAACTTTTTAACAGGCGAAAAAGAGTACAAAAGAGCTCCTATCAAGATGAATGACGATAACGTCTTAATAATAGAAGGTCTACACTGCTTAAACGAAAAAATGACTAAAAGCATTAAAAGAGACTCCAAATATAAAATCTTCGTCTGTCCACTAACACCGCTAGGAATAGATAGACATAACCACTTGTCCACAACAGATATGAGACTTATTAGAAGGATTGTAAGAGACAATAGAGTTAGGGGATACAAAGTAGAAGAAACTTTAAAATCTTGGGGAACAGTCAAAGCTGGGGAAGAAAAATACATATTCCCATACACGAGCGACGTCGATGCAGTTCTAAATACGGCATATACATATGAGGTGGGATTATTGAGAGTATTCGCTGAACCATTGTTATATAGTATTAAAATGGATTCGAGCTTTTACGAAGAGAGTAGACGTCTAATTGGACTTTTACAAAACTTCTTCCCGATATCGAGTGAATATATCGAAGACGACAACACTTTAAGAGAATTTATTGGTGGTAGCATATACGAATAAAAGAAAGAAGGAATAAGATGAAAAAGAAAATTGCAATTAACGGATTTGGTAGAATTGGAAGATTGGCATATAAAGAATTGTTGAATAGTAAAGATTTGGAAGTAGTCGCAATAAATGACTTATCGACTCCAGAGGATTTAGCCTATCTTTTGAAATACGATACGATACACGGAAAAATAGATAGAGAAATAAAAGTAGAAGTCGATGAAATCATATGTGGGAATGCACATACTAAAATTTTTGCTATCAAAGATGCCAAAGAATTACCGTGGAAAGAACTCGGAGTAGATATAGTTTTAGAATGCACAGGAGTATACACAAAACTAGAAGATGCGAAAAGCCACATAGAAGCTGGTGCCAAACATGTACTGATAAGTGCCCCTGGAAAAGGAGATATGAAGACGATAGTCTTTGGAGTTAACGAAAATATATTAAACGGAAGCGAAGAAATCGTAAGTGCGGCAAGTTGTACTACCAACTGTTTAGCGCCTGTTCTAAAAGCAATAGATAGTGAATTCGGTATTGAAGCGGGCTTTATGACGACTATTCATGCTTATACGAACGACCAAGTCAATCTCGACGTTCAACACAAGAAAGGTTACATGACTAGACGTGGAAGAGCGTGTGCCCTAAACATA
>CANDHX010000078.1 GCA_947384645.1 uncultured Mycoplasmatota bacterium
ACGACTTAAATCTTTTTTTGTATATATTTGGTCTCACATCTATTGTAACTCAACACACACTATAGAAAGTTTTGTCTATCATCCTAAAAATATTGATAAGTTAATTAAATATGGAACAGCAGGATAAGAAATTTGTGTATCAATTGCAATTAACCCCTTATTGCATAAGGAACTGCATATACACAAAACTGATTTTGCACTTGCAAAATTCATCCTACTTTGTAGGATGATATATAGGATAAACTTAATAATAACAATAATTTCAAGAACAAAAAACCATCCTAATTTCTAATTTTCATTAGATTTTATAGGATGATTAATTTTTATCATTTATTTTAGTCTTTCATTTAAATTCTGTTTTAAATATTCGTTAATAAATTTGTCAACATCTTCAAAAATAATTTGTCGATTATCAAATATTGTTCTATGATTCCCAGGATATAACTTAAATATTGCACTTAATCTTAAACTTTGATAAATGGATTCTTGTTTTCTAAATCTGTCTTGAGTAACCGTTCCTAATACCTTATTAATCGCATTCACATCTTGATCGCTAAACAAACTAAATTTAGCAGTATAATTACCATTACTATCTAAATATAAACTTTGGTACACCATTTTCATCAATAAATGGCGTTGCATTTCCACATTCATCTTTTAATATACAATCTTCTCCTTTATCATTTTTATAATGATATATTTCAAAATTTGGAATAGCAGAATCAGATTTATCTGCATCACCCATATAATAGAAAAAAGATATATTTTTAAAAGCATCAAAATCAAAACTTTGAATATCAGAAATTCCCATTGGATAAGTGAATTGATATCCTTCAATGTTTGAAACAGGCATTGAAATTGCCCCACCTGTTCCTCCAGCAATAACTGCTTTAATAATCTCTGGATGTAAAAGAGCAAAATGGGAAGCAAATTTTGCACCTTCAGAATAGCCCGAAATAATTAACTTATCATCTACATTTATTCCACTTGCATTTAAAATTTCTATAGCATATTCCATCATTGCTTTATGTTGATCCGCCAGATTTTCATACATATATAAATAATCTTTAAATTTAGAATTTTTTGATTTTTTAAAATCATTTTTAAAACAATCACTTCCTAAAAAATTAGGTCGAAAATCTTTAAATCTCGGAATTGCTGGAATAATCATAGGATAGCCATTCCCCAAACATAAATGAATAAGCATTGGGTCAATACTTCCAAAGTCATTTTTTGCATATTGAATTAATTCATCAAATGATGAGCAATTATCTGACATATCCATTGGTAAATTACACGCATATACAAGTTCTGGACTATCATTTAATTTTTTGGGAACAACAATTTTAAATGGAAAATTAAATCCTAATTTAGAATTTGGCTCAACATCTATACACCATGTTAAAACCCCTCTTAATTTAAATTCTTCCACACTATCATCTCCAGTTATTATAATTATAGCATATAAAAAGACATTTTCCTTCAAAATGCCTTATATTTCTTCATTATTTTCTTATAATACTCATTATTCCCCATAAAAACTCTATCCCCACTTTTTACAGTATATGTGTCATTTGGCACTCTTCCTTGTAATATTAATTTTTGCCCTATAGATAAATTATTAGAAGATAAGTTATTTAACTTTTTAAGTTCATCGACTGTCGTACCATAAGTGTTTGCAATCGAATATAGTGAGTCTCCTTTTTTAACTGTGTAAATGTTTTCATTATTTTCTGTATTTTGAAGATTTGGTATGGTTAAAATTTGTCCTATCGATAAGTTATTTGATGTCAAGTTGTTTAATTTTTTAATATCATCGACTGTCGTGTTGTATTTATTAGCTATCGAATATAAGGAATCTCCTTTTTGGACTTTGTAAGTTAGATTGTTATTTGGAATGCTCGGCGTTTCAGTAGTTTTTTTGACTTTTAACGTTTGTCCTACCGATAGATTATTGGTACTTAAATTATTCATTTCTTTTAGCTCGTCTACTGATAGTCCATGATTTTTGGCGATTGTCCAAAGGGTGTCGCCGGGTTTTACTGTATAGTATTCGTCTTTACTTCCTTTTGGAGGCGTATATTTTAATCCTTTATAGTCCATTACAGCACGAACAACGGCTTCGGCGTAGTTTTTATAGTTAGCTTTTAGTTTTGCGGCATCTTTAGCATTATCTAGAAAGCCATACTCTATTATTACGGCTTCTGTATTTGGTGTTTCTCTTAGTACGTAGTAGTAGTCTTTTGAAGGATTACTAGGTAGTCTTCTTTGGTAGTTTTTTCTTATATTTTGTCCTTCTTGGGCTAAACTATTAAGTATTTTTTCAGAAAGAGTATCATTATTTCTTAGAGCGTATATTACTTCCGCACCTTCGGCACCTCCTGCATTTATGTGATTAGATAAGACTATGACATCTTTTGAATTGCCAAATTTATTCATAATCTGAGTAGGCCTAGTAGAAGAGGTCAATTCTACATCGCCTGTTCTAGTCATTTCTACAGGTACTCCTAATTCTTTAAATCTATCATACATGTACTTACTAATATCTAAAGTCATGTTTTTTTCAATGATACCGTTTCCTGAAGCTCCGCCATCAGCTCCACCGTGTCCAGGATCAATTACAATACCTGTCAATGCTCTATCTTCATAAGTATTATTCATATAAAACACATCCTCGTTGTATCATATGCCTACGAAACCAAGGATGTGATTTACTTATAATATGAGTAAAATATTTTTCTATTATCACTTTTTAATCGATGTCATTAAGTCATAGTCGTATTTGCTCGTGATACCAAAGTGATTTTCGAGAGTTATCCAATCTCCATTGTTATATAACTCGGTTGCAAGTTCGACTCCCACATAGCGAAGATGCCATGGCTCATAGACATAACCTGTTTCTTCATATTTGTCTTTAGGATATCTTATTATAAATCCATATTTATAACAATTTTCATTAATCCATTTTCCTTCTTTTGTATCTGCAAAATCTATTGTTACCGTATTTAAATCAAATGCTAAACCCGTTTGATGTTCGCTGTGTCCTGCTCTTGCTGAATATGTATCAGCACTTTCTACTCCATCTTCGCTAGCATACTTGTTATATAATTTATCTTGGTATTCATATGAACGAAATCCACTTGCTATCCATAGTTTTAATCCAAATCTTTTAGCATCTTTGTTTAACTCTTTAAAAGCATCGAGGGTTTCTACTGTTAAGTTTTCTATACCATTATCTTTTGTTGCAGGTTCTTGTGTATTTTCAGGAGTATAAGTATTTGGTAATGAATAAGTTTTGTTTACAACTATACATCCATCTATATAGGTGACTCCCTCAATAATTTTGATAATATTGCCGTTAGAAGTTGCATCTATTATCGTTTCGTAAGATAAATCTTCATCGATCGACTCAATAACTCTATTCTTTTTTGATTTATCTTCAATTTCCATTGCTATTTTTGAGTTTGAAAGATCAAGATCCTCGCTGTCGCTTATTATAACATTTTTAATAGTCTTAGCAGATATGAATACTAACAATGAAGCTGAACTAACTGCTAATAACTTTAATCCATATAACTTGATTATGCTTTGAAGTTTGCCAATCATAGGAATTCTTTTTAAAGAAAATTTTGGTGTGGAATAAATTTTATTTTTATTTGAGGTGTAGCTCTTTATTATATAATAAGCTTCTGTTATCTTATTATAGCGTTCTTCATCAAATTCTTGGGGATTAGAATAATATTCTATAGAGAGCTTTTCGTATCGCTTATCGACTATATCTATCGTATCGGTTTGCGAAAGTCCTAATATTTGGTAATAATCATTTATTTTCATAAAACCTCCTTGAAATCATGTTAATAATAGTGTTATGTAATCTTAATTGTTTTTATTATTCAATAACTTTATTATTTCTTTTTGATTCTTTTCTAATCTTTCTATTTTATCGTGAAGTTCTTCTAAAATTAACTCACTTTTTAAATCTGTGCGATAGTCGTTTTTACTTCTAAGACTGTCTCTTTTTGCTGCTCTATTTTGACTCATCATTATTATAGGTGCTTGAAGTGCAGCTATACATGATAGAAGCAGATTTAATAATATGAAAGGGTATGGGTCTAAATTTTGAAGAACGTACATGTTTAGCAAAATCCAAACTATTAAAAATAATGTAAAACTCAATATAAATGTCCATGACCCTATAAATTTAGTTACGATATCGGCTATCTTATCTCCAACACTGATATGCTTTTCTTCTTCTTTTAGTGCGTCTATGCTTATCGGTTCATCGAGCAGTAAATCGATTAATTCATCTTCACTTTCTACATTCAAGTCTTTGTTATTTAATAGCATTTTAACTATATCTTTTTTCGTTTTGTTTTTTTCCATGTGAATACTCCTATAATTCTATTTGTCTTTTTCTATTTTCTTTCTCGTTATTGTTATATCGAGTTTTCTCAATTCTTCATTAACTATATTCATTTCTTTTAATATTTCTTTTTTAGTGATTTCATCTATATCTTTTAAAACTTCCTTTAAAGATAATTCATAATTCTTTTTGTATCTTTTGTTTAAATCGTTCCAATTTATATTTTTGAAGTATAACGATATTTTTCTATTCAAACTTAACTTATTTTGAAGCATTAAAATGGCGATTAAAGGATAACCTGCGTACTCTTGCCAATATGTCGATGGGTCATTCGAATAGTAAGTGTTACCTTGCCACATTATGGTATATTCTTTATCCCTAGCACTCGACTTTACTGAAGCACTGTTTTCTTTCATATCTATTCTGTCGTCTTCAATTGCCGTATATGCTTCTGGTATTTTTTCTATTGGTGGAAGTTTTAACATATCATCATCTCTTTTTAATAATTATAAAACGAATTTACATCTAATGCTAGTCTTTATATTACTTTGCTAAAAAAAGATGTTTTAAGGCGCCTTTATTGTTATATCTTTATTATTAATCATTAGAAAGAGACTCGAATACAAAGTTTCTATTTACCTTTTTAAATCGGTTATAGTATTCATTAAATCTGCGATGTCCTTTTCAGTTAACTTGGTGCTTTTGTTTGATGAGTTTGTTTGTTTCATATATCTTTCTTAAGTATAATATAATATTAAATCATCTTAATTTATTATAAATTGTGTCCTGTTTACAAAAAAAAGCTGCAACATCAATTTGCTGCGACAGTCAATTTGACTTTTATGTCTTGCTTTTTGCCTTCTCTTTCTATCGTTATTGTAATAGTATCACCTACAGAGTGTTTGTATAAATAATATCTCATCGTGGCAACACTTTTAACAGTTTCTTCGTCGATATTAGTGATGATATCTCCTCTTTTAAGACCAGCAGCCTCGGCAGGGCTTTTAGATTGAGTTTCAGCTATTACGACTCCTTGAGTAAGCTCTGTATTTACCGCTATACGATGATAGTATAGATTATAAGTATCTGTTAGATCTATCATGCTTACACCTAAACTAGGTCTTTTCATTTCTTCGCCTTTTATGATTGCTTCGGCGAATTCGACTGCATCTTCAATAGGTATAGCAAAGCCGATTCCCTCTACTCCGCTCGATACAAGTTTCATATTCGTTATTCCAATTACTTCTCCGTTAGAGTTAGCAAGTGGTCCCCCACTATTACCACTGTTAATTGCAGCGTCGGTTTGAAGAACCCGCATGACGTAATCTTTCGTATTAGAATTGTCCGAAGAAACTTCTACCATTCTATCCTTACCGCTTATAACTCCCCTTGTTATCGTCCAATAGTATTCTACATCGAGTGGTGCTCCAATAGCGAACGCAGTATCTCCTAGACGGAGATCTGTACTCTTCCCGATTTCAGCAACAGATACGATGTCTTTTTCATCTACACTCAAGACAGCCAAGTCTGAATATTTATCAGAGCCTTCAATTTTTACGTCGACTTCTTTTCCATTTGTGAATATTACTTTGACATTGCTCTTGTTTTTGTTATCTATTACGTGGTGATTGGTTAGAATGTAAGCTTTTCCTTTTTCTGTTTTATAGACAAAGCCAGTTCCACTTGCTGCTAGTTGATTGTTCGAATATACCCCAACTACTACTACAGCGTCATATAATTTTTCTACGGCATCTGCTATTCCTTTGTCTGTAACAGTGACTTCTTTTTCACTTTTATTTATGACAGTATTCATATTTTTATCCTGTGGCAAAACGTAGTAAATAAGCAAGTACATCGCAGCTGCACCTAAAAGCAAAGAGATGACTGAAACCAAAAACGCTTTACTGCCACTACTTTTTTTCTTGTTCACTTTTTTCGGTTTGATAACTTTTGTATTCTGTTCTAATGTTTCGTTTTCTTCCATAATATTGACCACTTTCTATTTCATATTAATTAACTCAGTATAATTTTTTGGAAAGCCCATAAAAATCATGACATCTTCGATATCTATAGCCGAAATCTTACCAGCTAAAATCGATTTTTCATAATCTATTTCTTTAATCAATAGTCTAAACTCTT
>CANDHX010000079.1 GCA_947384645.1 uncultured Mycoplasmatota bacterium
TCCAATTTTGCGAGTGCCTTTTTGACGCTTAATGAAACGATGAAAACGATGATTTCAACCGAAATAATAAGGGATTTTATCGAGAAATTTAAGGATAAATTCGTAAATGAAGACGTCATCGATTTCTTCAACTCTGAGATTAGACCTGACTATAAAGATATCAAAATGATTATAGAGGAATCGAAAACTATCGATTCAAAAGAAAACATGGTAATCGAAATAGGTTTTTTGCACTTAGAGAAAAGCGGCATATATCAGATAGAAATGGATAGAGAACAAGTAGTAGCCGAAAGATTAGAATTTACTTTAAACAAGAACCAAGTAGTATATTTTGATTTAAGAAAGGATTCCCTTAAGACGAATTCGTCTCTGTTTATCGATAAAAACTACTATGGCGAGTTCAAAGATTTATTGGATAAATATTGGGGGAAACATTCATTTTTGGCAATTCTATTTTACGAGTTAGAAGAGAAGAATTTAGAATATATAGAGAAACGGGTTGATAAGTCTTTACTCAGCGTAGCAATCTATTTGAGAAGTATCTGTACGAGAGTGAGGATAAGCCATAGTGATGCGGGAACCTTGGGTACTACGCATATGATGTTTAACGATTTATATAAGGGCGAAGTGTCCATTCAATTCGAAAATGAATTAAATAAAGCAGAAGACGTCTTGGATAATTTTTTTGGTAAGATATCTTCGGATATAAAGAAAGTCTATTATAAAAAAGAATATCGGGATAATAAAATCCTTTATAAACTCTATTTAAAGAAAATGGTCGAAGGAGAGATAATCGACATAGATTTCAGTTTAGAATCGACGGGATCAAAAAATATATTAGATTTATTTCCCTATTTGATTGCTGCTTGTGAAGGTCAAGTCGTCATCATCGACGAGCTAGATGCCGGAATTCACGATTTATTGATATCTGAAATAGTCAAAAATATCAAAAACGATATAACTGGACAGTTAATTCTTACGACACACAATACTACCCTTATGGAAATGGATATTCCATATGAGAGTATATACGTCTTTCTTGCCGATAAAGATGCATTTAAAAAACTCATCCCGATTACGGACTTCGATATGCGAATTCAAAAAAATAACAATCCTCGCAAAATGTATTTAAATGGGATGTTCGGAGGAGTACCTTTTATAAGCGATATAGATTTCGAAGAACTATCGAGCGAATTGGATTAGCGTGTTATGAGGAAGTTAAACTATTTAAAAGCTGTTGTAATCGTACATGGCAAGTCTGAAAAACAAATAGTCCAATATATAAAACAAAAGCTCAGATTAAAAATCGCTATCGAAAGCGAAAAGAACGGAGAGAAGTCTATTCAAATAACTTCTTTAAAAAACGTTTTATCGAATAAAAAGTTTTGTATAGAGGAAAACTTTATAAAATATTTTTGCGATGCAGAAAGAGTCGACGGCAAAATACCAGAGTATTTTAAGATTTTTATAATTATGGATACAGACGATTGTAAAGATATAGAAAAATTAAATTATATAAACAAAGAGATGTTTAGAAACCATTGGGCTTATCATTATATCGTTCCCATTTATAATGATATGAACCTCGAAGATGTATTGATGAAGGCGGGAGTCCCGTTTAGAAAAAGGGGAGAAAATAGAAAGTCTGAATATGTACAACTTTTTCCTACTTGCGATAAATTCGATAAAACGGACAGCGTTCAAATCGAGGAACTCATGAACAACTTATCTTTAATAGATAGCACTAATATGGATGAATTTTTAAAATTCTGTTTAGATTCGACTAGAGATTTACGCCCTTAGTGTCTATTCATACCTCGTTTTCTTTTTAATTTAATCTTTTTGGGCTATAATAAGGAATGAAGAGGTAAATTTAATGGAAGAAATACTTTTACACATAGATGAATTTATAACTGCTGTTTTATCTTCTTTGGGACTTTACGGTCCTATTTTGGGGTGTATATTGATACTAGTCGAATCAGTGCTACCCATGTTACCTCTATCCGTGTTCATAACTTTAAATTTTTATTCTTTCGGTCACGTTTTGGGATTTCTAATTTCTTACGTACTAACACTTATGGGTTGCAGTTTAGCCTTCTTTTTGAGCCGCAAGATACTAAGAGGAAGATTCGAGTATTTGGTAGCTAAATTCGATAAAAATAGGGCGTTGAAACTTTTAAACAGATTTGACGAAATCAAATTTGAACATTTAGTAACGATTTTGGCTTTTCCTTTTACACCGGCATTTTTGGTAAACATCTTCGGTGGAGTATCAAAAATGGAATATAAGAAGTTTTTATTGGCAACTATCATTAGCAAACCTTTTATGGTATACTTTTGGGGGTACTTAGGCGTGACATTACTGGAAAGTCTCACTCATCCAGTATATTTGATAAGGGTATTGATAATGGTTTTAGTAGCCTATACATTGAGTGCAATAGTAACTAAGAGATTCGATTTAAATTAGAAGGTGTAAAAATGGAGTACGTCATAATAGGACTGTTGGTATTAATCATTATTTTGTTGGTATTTTTAATCGTAAGAAAGAGCGACAGTATAGATATAGTAGATAGAATAGGTTCTTTAGAAAAGAGTTTTACCAAAGATATAGGAGATTTCAAATACGACTTTGCTAGCTCCTTGAAGGGCGACTTCGACAAGCAAAACGAAGTAATAGAAAGAAGACTAAATCTCATCAACGAAAGAGTTAATGGTCGGTTAGATGAAAATTTTGAGAAAACCAATAAAACGTTTGCAAACATTTTAGAAAGACTCGGCAAAATTGACGAAGCTCAAAAAAAAATCGACGGGCTATCTACCGATATCGTGAGTTTGCAATCGATACTTACAGATAAGAAGACGAGAGGAATATTCGGAGAAACCAATTTGGGTCTCATCTTATCGAGTGTGTTTGGAGAAAAGAACGATAAGATTTATAAAGAGCAATATACGCTTCCCAACAATTCGATAGTGGATGCCATTTTGTTTGCTCCAAAACCTTTGGGTACTATCGGGATAGATTCGAAGTTTCCACTAGAACACTACGAAATCATGATAGATAAGAACCGTTCTAAGGAAGCGAGGGAGTTAGCTCTCAAACAATTTAAAATGGACGTCAAACGCCATATAGATGCGATAAGCGAGAAATACATAATCGACGGAGTTACCTCGACTCAAGCTATCATGTTTCTACCAGCTGAAGCGATATTCGCCGAAATCAATGCATATCACTCCGATTTGTTAAACTATGCCTATAAAAAAAGAGTATGGATAACGAGTCCTACTACTTTGATGAGTACACTTACTATCATAAGTATGATTATAAAAGACATGGAACGAGATAAATATGCTAAAGTAATCCATACCGAATTAAATAAGCTCGGCATCGAATTCGGACGATACAAAGAGAGATGGGACCATTTATCGAAGTCGATTGAGTCCGTGAATAAAGATGTGCTTTCCATTCATACGACGACAGATAAGATAACTAAGAGATTCGAATCGATTAACAACGTCGAGATTAAGGATAATCTCTTAGAAGAGCACGATGAGAAGCAATAAGGGAACAGCTGCAATAAGCCTTCCCAAGAGGAAGTATTTATAGGAAAGAGGAGTATTTTCTAGAATACTTTTTATTTGGGTATGAATAGATAGTCCTGCAAAAGTAGAAGCAAACATGAACCAAAGAAGAGGAGAACCACTAGAATTTATTTTAAATAAGGCATTAGTTAGTTCGAGAACGGATGAGATAAAAAGGGAATCGACGTTCAATAAATCTAATAATGTGTTTATGAGACCAAAGAAGACGACGACGCCCAATATTAGAACTAGTGTATTAAAGGATTTCATGATTGAAAGGGTTAAACAGTCGATGAAAGGGGCACTTTTAAAAGTCTTTTTGGGCGAAAATGAACTTTTAAACTTCGGTCGGAAAAGTAAATAGATGAATAGATTTGAGATATAGATATAGGACAGGACTATCATTCCATAGGAAAAAGAAGGAGCTATCGTCAAGATAAAAAGTGGGCTCGGAGAGTAGCAGCTAAGAAGAAGCAACGAGCCTTCATCTTTGTCTATAACTTTTTCTTCATAAAATTCTTTGATGTATTTAGCATTGCTGGGAGTTCCAGATAGCATGGAAATGATGAATAGAATAGCTGTGTTATTTTTAAATAGGGAATAGACTATATCCGTAAGACCGTAGTTGATTAGCAAATCTATTATGAGGTATAATGGTAGCATAGAGGGAATTAAAGATTTGACCCAGAGTTCTATCGAGGATATGACAGAAGCTTTAACGGAAGTAGAATACTTGAAAGTAAGGACGAATATCAAGAGTAGAAAGAAAAGGATTATATAATTTTTAAATTTTTTCATCATTAAATAATATGTAATTAATTTTCTAAATTTTCACATATATGTAACAAAGAAGACTATATAATATAGATAGGAGATAATATTTTATGATAAATAAAATTAAAAACTTTTTTAAAGAAGAATGGAAATTTCTATTATTGATGTTATTTCTCTATTTAGGTCTTACGTATGAACTTCCTTATGTCATATATACTCCGGGAGGACACATCAATATGAGCGAAAGGGTAGAGGGAGATAATACGTATAGCGAAGAGGGGTCACTATCGATGACTTACGTGAGTATGGTAAGAGGTTCTATTCCTTTTTTAGCATTATCGTTAGTCTTACCGAATTGGGATATAGAGCCGGCGAACAGAGTTACTTATGAAAATACTAATGTCGACGAGACAGTAGAGATAGACAAAATCTACATGAAAGAGGCCATTTCAAATGCCGAGTACGTCGCCTATAAAAGAGCGGGAATCGATTTTATCGAAAGCGAAGTTCACAATATAGTTACTTATGTGAGCAGCAAAGCTAAGACAAATTTAAAATATGGAGATGAAATACTTTCGGTCGACGGAGAAGCGTACTCCTCTTTAAAAGAGTTTCAAAACTATGTCGGAGCTAAAAAGATGGATGACAAAGTTAAAATAGAGTATAAGCGAGATGGAAAAATAAAAGTCGACGAAGTTACTCTAATCGAATTAGATGGACATACGAAGGTGGGATTATCGATTGCAACAGTGGCCGACTATAAAACAGATTTCAACATAGTCGTCAAAACAAAGGATAGCGAATCCGGTCCTTCTGGCGGTTTTATCACGGCTTTAGAGATATACAATAAGATAACTCGAGATGATATTACAAAGGGAAAGAAGATAATGGGAACTGGAACTATCGAAAAAGACGGTACTGTTGGAGAAATCGGCGGGGTAAAATATAAACTACTTGGTGCTTATAAAGACGGAGCTGAAGTGTTCATATGTCCTATGGAGAATTATCAAGAAGCAAAAGAAGTCGTAGAAAAAGAGAAAATGGATATAGATTTAATAGGAGTTAAAACCTTCGAGGAGGGTTTAGAACGCCTTAAAGAAATCGAATAAAAAAAAACTCTAGTAAAGGAAAATTCTAGAGCTTTTTTAGTTTAAAAATAAAAATAGAAGCTGCACCCCCTGAGGGCAGCTTCATAAAAAAGAATAAAAAGGGGTTGGCTAGTGTGATACTAGCACCAATTCGCCTTCGTAAAGTGAATTGGTAGTTCATATATTAATGGAAAAGGTTCATAAAGTCAACCTTTTTTTAGCTTTTTTTAAAACTTTTTTCGAGACTAAAATTTTGCCTTTATTTTTGAGTATTTTTGTGGTATCCTTATGGTACATGAAATGCATAAAGGAGCAATAATATGTACGATATAATGATGGCAATATTGGTAAGAGTTTTGTATGTTTTGACTTGTATTTTGTTCGTATACGAAATGAATAAAGATAATGCCTAAGGGAAAACTTTTTAAGTTATCCTTTTTAAATAGATTCGGATGGGGGAAATTGGAATGGATGAACTGAGCTCATCACTAACAAACGGTTCAATAGTTTATGAAGGAGAGACTTTGAGTCTTTATTCATATGAAGATTATGGAGATTATTATAAAAGTATTGAAGAGCTCGCAAGTTCTAGAGAAGGCAAAGAATTCGATAGAAGTAAAATTGTGACTCTCGAGTTTGTCGGAAGATTTGCAGGGCACGATGACGTCATAAAGAAGACCTATCAAGGTGGTAGATGTAAATATTTAACGGCGGTGAGAAGAGAATGTTCTTTAATATATGACGAAGAAGACGGTCTATGGGGCGGCTCGTATGGTAATTTACGACGTGAGTATAAAGCTCTATCCGATATAGGTATCGTCTTTATGAATGATCCTTACAAAAAAATGGACGAGCTTTTAGCGTATTTAAAAAAAGTTGCCGAAGAGGAAAACAATAAGCACCATGTGATGAGACCTAAAGATAAGAAATGAACGATTTGAATAGATGTGAAAGCGTTTAAAAATTAATATATGGCGAACTATTAGTGTAAAGACGTTTACAATGTGAAGCGTCTGCTTTTTTATAGATCGGAAGAGCGTC
>CANDHX010000080.1 GCA_947384645.1 uncultured Mycoplasmatota bacterium
ATTTAATAGAATTGGTAAATTCCAGTTTGAAGTCATTTATACTCCAGGGCATAAAGACGATTTAATCAGCATCTATTTTAAAGAAGAAAAAATTCTATTTTGTGGAGATTTCATCTTTAAAGGAACTATCGGAAGGTGGGATTTAGAGGATGGCTCATTTAGAGAAATGAAAGAAAGCATCAAAAAAATTTTGCAATATGACGATATGACTATCTATCCAGGTCATGGGATGAAAACCACATTATTTGCCGAAAAAAGCAATTTAGAAAAATATCTCAATTTAAATAATTTTAACTTTTAAAATAAAAAAATTGTGTTAAAATAGTAAAGAAATTGGGTGGTTTGTATGGATAAAATTGTCATAAAGGGAGCTCGTGAAAACAATCTTAAAAATATAGATTTGGAAATTCCTAAAAATAAGCTTGTAGTTATGACTGGAGTTTCTGGTTCTGGTAAAAGTAGTTTAGCTTTCGATACGATATATGCCGAAGGTCAAAGACGCTATGTCGAATCTTTAAGTGCTTATGCAAGACAGTTTTTGGGCGGTACTGAAAAACCCGATGTCGACTCGATAGAAGGCTTAAGTCCTAGTATCAGTATAGACCAAAAGACGACTAGTAAGAACCCTCGAAGTACTGTTGGAACTGTTACAGAAATATACGATTACTTGAGACTTCTCTTTGCAAGGATTGGAACGCCTTATTGTCCTAATCATCATACTCCAATAAAAAGTCAGACGGTCGATGAAATAGTAGAAAAGATAATGTCTTATGGAGAAGGAACTAAAATTGAAGTCATGGCCCCTGTGGTTCGTGCTTCTAAAGGTACCCATAAAGAAGTCATCGAAAATTTGCGAAAAAGCGGATTTACTAGAGTAAGAGTTAATGGAACGATATATGATTTAAGCGAAGAGATAACTTTAGAAAAAAATAAAAAAGATGTCATCGAAGTTGTTGTCGATAGGATTGTCGTGAAAGAGAAAGACCGTTCGAGGCTTGCCGAAGCTATCGAAACGTCGACGCACATGGCAGAAGGTAGAGTTTTAATAAACGTAATCGGCGAAAAAGAAGTCATGTTTAGTGAAAATTATGCCTGTCCAATTTGTGATTTTTCACTACCAGAATTAGAGCCAACTATGTTTTCTTTTAATAATCCTTTTGGAGCTTGTGAAGATTGTAAAGGATTAGGATTTAAACAGATGATAAATTTAAATCTTTTAATTCCAGATAAGGGCAAGTCTGTTTATGAAGGAGCAATTAAAGGACTTAGCTTAGACTCTAATATCATGATGACAGAGATAGAAACGGTTGCAAATTATTATGGCATCGATTTAAATGCACCGATTGAAAAATTGGATAAAAATAAATTAGATATTCTTCTTTATGGAAGTCCAGACGTTTTAAGTTTTAAATACATAGCCAAAAACGGAAATAAAAGAAGTACTAAAGATTATTTTGAAGGAATTGTAACCAATTTAGAAAGACGATATATCGAGACGAATAGTGCATGGATTAGAGAATGGTTAGAGCTATATATGATGGATACCGAATGTCCTACTTGTCATGGAGCTAGATTAAAGGACGACATATTAGCTGTCAAAGTCGGCGGGAAGAGCATCTATGAAGTATGTCTTATGAGCATAAAAGATTTAATACCATTTTTTGCAAAATTGAAGCTTTCTAAAGAAGAAGCAAAAATTGCAGAATTGTTGTTAAAGGAAATATCAAACAGATTGCAGTTTTTGAAAAACGTCGGATTGGAATATTTAACTCTGGCTCGAACTGCTTCTACATTATCCGGAGGAGAACTTCAAAGAATAAGATTAGCTACCCAAATCGGAAGTAGATTAACAGGTGTACTATACGTTTTAGATGAACCTTCTATCGGTTTACATCAAAGGGACAACGATAAATTAATAAATTCTTTATTGGAAATGAGAGATTTAGGGAATACGTTAATAGTTGTCGAGCACGACGAGGATACTATGCGTGCTGCCGATTATTTAATCGACATCGGACCAGAAGCAGGAAGTTGTGGAGGACGTGTTGTAGCAGCTGGAACTCCCGAAGAAGTCATGAAGAACGAAAACTCTTTAACGGGAAGGTATTTAAGTGGTAAGGAAAAAATAGAAATTCCAAAGAAACGTCGCAAAGGCAATGGAAAATATCTAGAAATTAAAGGGGCTCGTGAACACAACTTAAAGAATATCAATGTCAAAATTCCGTTGGGTAAATTTACTTGTGTGACAGGTGTTTCTGGTTCTGGAAAAAGCAGTCTAGTCGACGAAATAATTTATAAAGTTTTGATGAAGCACGTCTATAATTCAAAAGTCGAGCCGGGCACTTATAAATCAGTTAAAGGTTTAGAACATATCGATAAAGTAGTTCAAATAAGTCAAGACCCAATCGGTAGAACTCCAAGAAGTAATCCTGCTACTTACATCGGCTTATTCGATGACATTCGAGATTTATTTGCAGAAATGAAAGAATCTAAAATTAGAGGATTTACTAAAAGTAGATTTTCGTTCAACGTCAAAGGCGGAAGATGTGAAGCTTGTTGGGGCGACGGAGTTAAAAAAATTGAAATGCATTTTTTACCAGATGTCTATGTTCCATGTGATGTATGTGAAGGCAAGAGATATAATGCTGAAACTTTGGAAGTTAAATTTAAAGGTAAGAATATCTATGAAGTTTTAGAGATGCGAGTGCAAGAAGCTTATGATTTTTTTGAAAGTGTCCCTCGCATAAGAGCAAAATTACAAATGCTAATCGACGTCGGCTTATCTTATATAAAGATAGGACAAAGTGCACCGACATTGTCTGGTGGCGAAGCAGGTCGCATAAAACTAGCAAAAGAGTTACAAAAGAAAGCTACGGGAAAAAGCGTATTCATACTAGATGAACCTACTACTGGTCTTCACAGCGAAGATATTAAAAAATTGCTAGCTATATTAAATAGAATTGTCGATAACGGAGATACTGTTTTGGTTATCGAACACAATTTAGATGTCATTAAAGTTGCCGATTATATTATCGATTTAGGTCCAGAAGGCGGAGACGGTGGAGGAGAAATCGTTTGTGTAGGAACCCCAGAAGAAGTTGCAAAAAATAAAGACTCGTATACGGGACTGTACTTAAAGAAGGTATTAGAGAAAAAGTAATTAATATGAGACATCTAAAATTTGAGTACTACTAGGTACTCATTTTTTGATATTTATATGGAGTTTGATATTAATTTGTGTTATAATTTTTATATGGTAGGTGTCACACATGAAGAATAAAAAAGATATCGTTCTAGTAGTTTTTTCTTTTTTGATATTAATTCTCGGGTGTGCTGTTGGATACCTTTTATATCAGGATAGCAACTTATCTCTAGAGTTAGATAAACTAAAAAATCAATTTGCAAAAAGCGAAGAAGAAAAGAATACTTTGCAAGGTTCATACGATTCATTATCTTCATCCTACAATGCTTTAGAAAACAACAGTAAAGAGTTAAAGTTTACCTTCATGAAAAATAGAGAAGGAACTTATTCAGTCGATAAACTTAAAAGTCTCGATTTAGAAGGAATCGACAAAATTATGATTTCTACTCATCCCGATGATGAGATGTTTTGGGGCGGAGGAGAACTAATTAAGGACGATTATTTGGTAGTGTGTGTAACATGCGGAATGGACGATAATCGCTTAGATGAATTTCAAAAATCCATGAAATTAACCAATGATAAATATATAACGCTCGGTTATCCTAGACCAGTCGATAAAAGTTTAAATAGAGAGTTCAATTGGAAAGCTGCTGGGTATTTGACACAAGACTTAGAAAACATATTAAACCTTAAGAATTGGAGCAAGGTAGTCACTCATAATCCCGAAGGAGAATACGGTCATAAATACCACATATTGACTAGTCAAATCGTCACATCTTTAGTAAAAGATAAAAACAAATTGTTCTACTTTGAAAAATATTTTAAAAAAGAGCAAGAAGACCAAATAGTGAAGACTTTGAGCGATGAAGTGTACAATAAAAAATTGGCAATTATCAATGCTAATTATAAATCTCAATGGAAATCGGCGGAAATTCATTCACATATGTTTAAAAACGAAACGCTCATTAAGTATTCAGATTGGAAATAAAGTAAAGTAGTAAGCTTTACTTTTTTCTATCCTCAATATATAATAAGGACGGTGATAAGATGAATCCAGTTTTTTTTACAGTAGGTCCATATGAAGTAAGATACTATTCTCTATTTATATTGATAGGTGTTTTTATCGCTTATTTTATGATGATAAGAGAAGCAAAGAAATTTGATATATCGACAGATCACATATTCAATATGTTTTTTTGGACAATTATAATCGGGATAATAGGTGCAAGACTTTATTATGTAGTTTTTAATTGGGAGTATTTCGGTTCTCACATTGCTGAAATTTGGCAAATATGGCAAGGAGGACTCGCTATTCATGGTGGCATACTTTTTGGTCTTATTACGATAGCTTTATATACAAAAAAATACAATTTAAGATTACTTCGAATACTCGACATGGCAGTAGTTCCATTAATATTAGCTCAAGCAATAGGTAGGTGGGGTAACTTTTTTAACAGCGAAGCTTATGGTGTTGCAACTTCTTTAAATCATTTAAAAGAATTGCACATTCCAGACTTCGTCATTAGAGGCATGAATATAAATGGCATATATTATACACCGACTTTTTTCTATGAGTCTTTATGGTGTGGATTAGGATTTATAATACTCTTGATTGCTAGAAGGACTAAATATATAAAAGTTGGACAAGTTGCATCCTTATATATGATGTGGTATGGTGTGGGAAGATTTTTTATCGAAGCAAGTAGAACGGATTCACTAACAATATTAGGTTTTAAAATGGCTCAAATAGTTTCTATAATAATGGTTATAATAGGAATAGTAATCTTTGTTATAGGATTAAAAAAGAGTAAGTATGAAGACTTATATAACGACAAGAGCGTGAAGTAAAGGAAAGGGGACTTTTAAATGATTTATGATGTGATCGTTATTGGACTTGGGCCAGGTGGCTATGGAGCTTCTATCTATGCGCATAGAAGCGGTTTAAAAGTTTTAGTATTAGAAGGTAAAATGCCAGGTGGTCTTATGAATTACACCAATATAGTGAATAACTATCCCGGTTTTATAAATATAACTGGGCCTGAATTATCGATGAAGATGTTTGAACATTTTTCTTCTTTTGAAATCGATTATAAAAACGAAGATGTCATCGAAATAGAAAATGGTAAGGTAAAAAAAGTTATCACAAATAATTCTATTTATGAAAGTAAAAATATAATCATCGCTACAGGGCGAAGTAGAAGAAGTTTGGGTTTACCAAAGGAAGATGAGTTACGGGGTAATGGAATAAGCTATTGTGCGATGTGCGATGGGCATTTCTATAAAAATAAAGATGTCTTAGTAGTTGGAGCAGGTGATTCGAGTTTGGAAGAAGCTCTCTATTTAGCAAACATCGCTAAAAAGGTAACGATGATAGTGAGAGGTTCTAAATTATCAGGCAAGCAAGACTTAGTAGAAACAATAGAGAAAAAAGAAAACATAAATGTAAAATTCGGTTGCAATATCGTAGAACTAGATAGTAATAACGGCGTTTTTTCTGGAGTTAAATTAGACAACAGCGAAGAGCTTTTGGCGAGCGGACTTTTTGTGTATATAGGGTTTGAACCTATTATGCCTTTTAAATGTAACGTAGATATAAAAAGAGATAACGGTTATATAATTACCGATAATAATTTTGAAACTGACGTAGAAGGCATATATGCAGTTGGAGACATAATAAAAAAAGATATGTATCAAATAGTGTCTGCAATTTCGGAAGGAGCTACAGCTGCTACTCATATCGCTAGAAAATTGACAAAGAAAAATTAGCGTGTTAGAATAGGACACTAATGAAGAGGTTTGTATGAATAACTTGGTTTTGGCTTATTTAGGTGATGCAGTATATGAAGTATATGTAAGAGAATTTTTGATTTTAAATGGTGTAGCAAAGGTTAAAGATTTGCAAAACGCTGCTATAGATTACGTAAGTGCTAAGGCTCAAGCACGCATTTTAGAAAGACTTATAAATGAAAAAATTTTAACCGATGAAGAAATCGACATCGTGAAGCGAGGCAGAAATGCGCATAGTCACCAAAATAAGTCAACGGATATAGTAACTTATAAAAAGGCTACTGGATTTGAAACTTTGATAGGTTATCTTTATCAAAATGACAAAAACAGATTGGAAGAATTGATGAGGGAGGTACTAGGATGAAGGTTTATGGAAAAAACGTTTTTAATGAACTTAAAAACAATGTTGCTCAAATCAAAAAGGTGTATTTAAGTCCTTCATTTAAAGATAAAGATATCATAGATTTTATAAAATTAAATAAAATATCTTATGTCAATTTGGATAGAAAAACTTTTGA
>CANDHX010000081.1 GCA_947384645.1 uncultured Mycoplasmatota bacterium
AACTAAGCCTAAACTTCTTCCTTCTTTATTTAATTCATCGATGAGAGCTTTTATAGTAGAAGTTACACTTCCCATTGCAACTATTACATATTTAGCCATTTCATCTCCGTAGTAATTAAAAGGCTTATAGTCTGTTCCTCTGATTTCGTTTATCTTATCCATATAGAATTGGACTTTTTCGACTGTAACTTGGTAATCTTTATTTCTGGCTTCGACACTTTGAAAATATACGTCTTCGTTTTCAGCCATTCCATAGCTCACAGGATTGTTTAAGTTTAATGCTCTATTTCTAAACTCTTTTAAAGCATCTCTATCGATTAAACGAGCTAAATCGTCGTCTTTTAAAAGTTCTATTTTGTTTATTTCATGACTAGTCCTAAAACCGTCCATAAAATGTAAGAAAGGAATGGATGATGAAATGGCGGACAAGTGAGCTATACTTGCCAAATCGTGTGCTTCTTGAACGGAAGAAGATGCAAGTATTGCAAAGCCGGTTTGCCTCGTTGCATATACATCGCCGTGGTCACCAAAAATAGACAAAGCATGAGTTGCAATTGTTCTAGCAGCCACGTGCATTACAGCTGGCAATCCTTCACCGGCTATTTTATACATATTCGGTATCATGAGAAGTAACCCTTGGCTTGCTGTAAAAGTTGTCGCTAAAGTTCCCGAAAGCAAAGCACCATGCATACAACCAGCAGCTCCAGCCTCACTTTGCATCTCGATTACTTCGACACTAGATCCTAATAAATTTTTATAACCCTTTGACCTATATTCGTCCACACTAGATGCCATGGGCGATGAAGGAGTAATGGGATAAATACTCGCTAGCTCACTAAATTTATAAGCAGCTTCGGCTACAGCGCTCGTTCCATCCATAACTTTTTTCATGACTAATCATACCCTTTCTTATACTAATTAAATTATATAGTCTTTGGATGTTATTTTCAAGGGTTATGATTAATATAGGTCTAAAATAAAAAAGTCAATTAACTTTTGAATACCTAACAACTTTAAAAAATTATTTTTGCTAAATTTCCTAATAGAATAGGCGGTTTGACAATCTCTTATGGCTATGTTTTAATAGTAAATTGAAGTACACATTTCTAGCTTTGCTCTCCTAAAACTATATATAAACTTTAAAAGGGATGGTTTTGGTAATTATACTTTAGGAGGAGTATTTATGAGTAATAATTATAAATTATACCTTATAATATATTTATTGCTATTTATCGTTTTAATCTTATCGATTAAAATATAATAGCAAAAAGCACGGCTAGATTACCCTTTAAAGGTCATTTAGTCGTGCACCAAACAATTGGAGAGCACGCTAGAATCTTTAGAGTGCTTCTCTTAATTAAGATTATAATATTTATTTTTATACATTACAAGGATTTTTTTAAATCCCTTTTTTCTTGAAGATAAAGTATTTCATTCTAAAGCATAAAATTTATTATGAATCCAAATAGAATTCAAAACTTAGAAAATTTAGAAATAGACGACTTCATATGGTACATCTATATTTTTATCGTTGCAGCTGCACTATACTCCAATAAATTAGAAAGAGAATACTTATTATATAACGATAAAAAAAAGCAAAGCGAATTTCATACTATAAATGCTGTCGTTCTAACCATAGGCTTTTTTATCTATATCTATTTTGTCTATAGAGGCTATGAAAAATATAGAAAAAAGAACACCCTTTCTTCTCAACTCAATTTAATTGCTACGATACTGTTTTTAGTTGCAGGTGGCATTCTTCTATACCTCGAAGTCGTCTATAGAGATGAAGAAAACGAGTTAGAAATATGACCTACTCGCTTACATCGTAAACTTCTTTTTTTATATCTTCGATATTATCTCTCATCATCGTCTTATAATTTGCTCCATTTTTGATATCTTCTTCAGTCAAAAGAGTCATGCTCTTCAAAACTTTCTTTTCAGCACCAAGTGCAACCAATTCTTTTACCAAATCCGTTTCTGTTTGATTGTCTAACACATAAATGTACTTGATAGTTTTATCGCTTATAAGCTTTTTAGCCTTCTGTTTTATCGTGTTAGAAATCTCTCCAGAAGCTTCATCGACATTCGTCACGACAAAACCGTATTTCGATAAGAAATCTAGCGTATCAGACGCTATTAAAATATTTGGATCCTTTGCATTATCTGGAGCAGTCTCCAATTGGGCATCATACGAACTGATAAGAACTTTCAAATCTTCATAATTCTTATTAATTTCTTCGATGATATACTTGTTATTGATATACTCTTCTAGCCCATTTTTGACATTATGGGCGAGCATCAAAAAGTCCCTAGGATTTAACCAAAGCTCTTCCACATTGTGATTATATTCCAAACCTTGACTGACATCGATTATCTTGATTTCTCTATTCTTGTTTAATAAATCCCTTGCAATTCCCTTTTCGGTCGTAAGCCCATTATAGATAAAAATTGCTCCCTTAGAATATTCTTCGATTTGTTTATCGTTCAAACTGTATTCGCCTAAATCGACTTCCGCTGGATAAATAGATTTCACATTAGAATTGTATCCATATAAAGCATCTGTCACGTATTGTATAGGATACACGGTAGTATAGATGTCGACACCTTCTAAGTCATCTCTTTTAAAACATCCTGATACTAAAAATAACATACTAATTAGTAGTATAATTTTTAAATTTCTTTTCACACATATCATCCTTACTTTTTCTTTAATAATTTTACTATAATTTTTTCGATTTGTAAAATAAATTAAACGATTTATAAGATATATAGATATCAGATTTTTATTATTATTTGTTAATAGAGCTGGAACAATCTTCTTATAAATAAAAAAAGCGAATTAAATTTACGCTATTTTGTAAAATATTTTAAATACTTCTGTACATTCTAAGCAAGTCGCTTCTTCTTTCAACTATAAAAAGTAGTCTTTTTTCTTCCATATTTAATCCAAATGTACGAATAATATTAAAATCTACATCATTTATAGATTTACCTGTCTTTTTTAAACTTTCTAAAAAGTTATACAATTCCTGAAAAGAACAGTGAATTTCAGAAGGAAAGTTATCTATCATTCTTTGTAACTCCTTCTTTAAATCCAATTGACTTTGTACACACCTTCTATAAATTTCTTTTAACATCAGTATATATTCTATATATCTAAAAGGCCTTATAAGCTCTGCTTGCTCGCTAGTTCGAATAATCAATTGTCCACTAGAATCGGTACTTAAAAAGACATATCCCTGTTTTTCTCGCAAAGTAAGCATCGACTTTACTACTTCGACATCGATATCGATAGAACTGTGGCACAGCTTTTTACATAACTCGATAAAATCTTTTAAACTATATTCAACGCCCCACTCCATATAATACTCTCTTCTTGGAATAAATGAACGATACATATATCTTTTATACATTTCAGCTTCTGTTTGCATACTGATTTCTGAAATGGCAAAATCAACTAAATCAATCAAACCTTTATCAATTTGATTATCGTTATCGACGACGTTCTCGTTTAATGCATTCATTATAATAGCTTGTAAATAATACATTTCTGCTTCGCTTAATTCTAACTTATATCGACAGGTTCTTTGCAATCTATTAAAAATATTAGTCATAGGTTTTTTAAATTGAGCAAAAACATATGTCGAAGTTAAATATATTAATCTATCTCTAAACGTATCTTCTGCTTCTTGAGGTACTTCTAAAGCTCTCAATAAAATATTTTCATAATCATATATTACTCTATTTATTTTTCGTCCATAATATAAAAGACAGTCGATGATTAGTGCTATAGGCAAACTTTCTTCAACTTCATATGTTCTTTTTATGGCAACTACATCTATATCTTCTAAACTACAACTCGAATTTTTAAAGAATTGTTTTACTTCCATAGGTATACTTTCATCTTGGGTTTCTAACCAAATGTTTAATAATTTACGGACTGCTTAGTAAGATTATAACATTTTTTTATCATGATATATTTCATATATTTCGATAAAATAATTTGATAGTTCATTGTAAAATTCTTTCAAATAGTATTTCAATCTGTTTTCTTCCATAATAATGACTCTCTTTTAAATATTTAATATACTACTTTTTAACTAATTAGGCAAATAAATATTTTCTCCTATCATAAAAAACTAACAAAAGTTTATCATTTAAAAGAAATGTACACGATTGTTCTTTTACAGTCCAATAGATAAAAATGCTAGTAAATTAGGGCGATTATATTGTATAATATTTCTTAGGGTGATATTGATGAATTTCTTAGAAAAATATGGAATTTATTTAAAAGATAAAGATATGCTTTTAGTAGCTTTAACGCATACTTCCTATTCAAATGAACACGGATGTGAAAACTACGAAAGACTCGAATTTTTAGGAGATGCCGTTTTGCAGCTCATTTCGAGTGAATATTTTTACAACAACAAAAATTTCCGAGAAGGAGATATGACCAAAATACGTTCTCGTTATGTATGTGAACATGCCAATTATGAGTATGCTAAAAAAGTCGGTTTCATTCCGTACATCAGAGTCGGAAATGGACAGATACATAATGTAAACGAAACTATTGTAGCAGATGTCTTTGAAGCTGTTTTAGGGGTAGTTTTTTTAGAATGTGGATACGAAACAGCTAAGAGATATATTTTAGAAGTCATCACACCTTTTATAGAAGAAAATAAAATATTTTATAGCGACTATAAGTCTCGTCTTCAAGAGATGGTTCAAACCACTAAACAATCTTTAGAATACAAGCTCATAAGCGAAAAAGGCCCAGCCCATGATAAAACCTATACTTATTCTGTCGTAATCGATAACATAGTTTATGGAACTGGCTCTGGAAAAAGCAAGAAAGAAGCTGAACAAAATGCGGCCAAAGATGCGTTTTTAAAATCGGCTAGTATAGATAAAAAGGAGTAAAATTATGCAACTAAAAAGTATAAAAGCATTTGGGTTTAAATCGTTTGCTGACAAAATCGACCTCGAAATAAAAGACGGCATTACAGGAATTGTAGGACCTAATGGAAGTGGAAAGTCGAACATAGTCGATGCTGTTAAATGGGTTCTAGGTGAACAATCGGTTAAAGCTTTGAGAGGTGTAGGAGCTATGAGCGACGTCATCTTTCAAGGAAGTGCTACGAGAAAACCCTTAACGAGGGCGAGCGTTACTCTCGTATTCGATAACTCCGACCGCTATTTAAACAGTGACTTTAAAGAAATAGAAATCAAACGAATAGTATATTCCTCAGGAGAAAACGAATATTTATTAAACAACTCTCGAGTTCGTCTTAAAGATATCACAGACCTCTTCTTGGATTCTGGAGCCGGTAAAGAAGCTTTCAGCATAATCTCACAAGGAAAAATCGGCGAAATTCTAAACGGAAAACCCGAAGAAAGAAGAGCTATAATAGAAGAAGCAGCTGGCGTTTTAAAATATAAGAAAAGAAAAATCGAAAGCCTTAAAAAATTGGAAAAAACTAACGATAACTTATCGAAAATAGACTTGATAATAAACGAATTATCCGTCAATTTGGAACCCCTAAGAGAACAAGCAGAAAAAGCTAGAGAGTACGAATCTTTTAAAAGTGAATTGGAATCGATAGAAATTGCCCTATTGATAAACGACATCACAAATATAAACGAAGAATATGAAGCTCTTAAAGCTAAGAGTGAAACCCTTAGAAAAGAGATTGAAGAAATATCATCTTCGAATTCACTAGAAGATGCTAGACAGGAAAAAATAAAATTGGAACTTCTAAAACTCGAACAAGAAATCAGCAAAGAAAGTGGAAACCTCTTAAAAGTCACAGAAGAACTTTCCGCTTTGGAAGCCAATAAACAGCTCATTATAGAACGTAAAAAATACGAAGTGGACGACGTCAAGCTCGAGAGTAACATCTTAAATCTCAAAGAAGAAATCAAATCCTTAGAAAATACGCTCTTAAGTCTTAAAGATGAAATAAACTCTTTCTCTTTAAACTATCGCAATTCAAAAGAAAAACTTGCATCTTTGGATGTCGACTTGAGAAAAGTGAGTGCTACTAAGAGCAACTTACAGGGCGAAATAAATTTGAAAACTAGACTTTTAGGCGAAACAAACAATAAGATAGACATCATCACAGCTAACCTAGAAAACGATTCTTTAGTTCCTATGGCAGTAAAATCTGTATTAAATAATCCTCGCTTAAAGGGCCTTCATGGCACTTTTGGTAAGCTTATCGAAATCGATGAAAAATATACGACCGCTATCGATACAGTTTTAGGTTCTATGCAAAATGTCGTAGTCGCAGATGACGAAACTTCAGCAAAAGATGCCATAGATCGGAAGAGCGTCGTGTAGGGAAAGAGTGTAACTGTAGGTGT
>CANDHX010000082.1 GCA_947384645.1 uncultured Mycoplasmatota bacterium
TAAATAATTTTCGTTTACCTCGTTTTCTATCGTTTCGAGAGCTTCGTCTACAGTATCATCGTCGACTATTTCTACATAGTCGTCAAAATTGTCTTCGACGTTGACTCTTATCTTCGTATCCCCTACTACTTCTATTCCCATTTCTTTTCTAACGTCGAATTTTATAGTACCATTATCGACTTCTACATCGATGACATTTGGGTCAGATAAGGAGCTAACTATGACTTCAGAATTATTAGTAAGACTAGCATTATTCGAGATTGGAACGTTCATTTTGTCATTATAAGAAAAAGTTCCTGTGCATACTCCCGTTTTGGTATCATTATCGTATGAATACCATACGTTGACGTCATAGCTTCCATTTACATAGATGTCTTTATTAGCCATGCCACCTTTGAATTTATGGTTTATTATCCAACAGCCTAATACAGTATTTGGAGCTTCGTCTGGGACTATAGTATATTTGCTTGTCGTAGCTTTCTTTCCTTTTCCTACGACCGCCTTTGTTACTATTTCTTTAAAATATGCCATATATTTAAACCTCCTATTTTAAAATATGCGAGTTTTTAGTTTTTGTGCCCAAAAGTATGATAAAGGAAGTTTTATAAAACTGGATTATTAAAAAGTGGAAAATTGTTAATTTAAAAATCGTATAAATTTACAGTGATTTTTAGAACATAGATGACATATTAGTAACATTTTAAATTATTTTTAGTTTTTGTCTATTAGCCAACTTGCAATATTTATAATTTGTACTCCTTCATATTGGTAGGTATCGTGTTTGGTGTTTGCTACAAGTATTTTTGGATAAGCATCTTTTATATTTAACAAAGGAGTAACTTCCCTTTTAAGTGTTTCGTCACTACTTATATCATCAGATACCTGAATATATAATTTTTCATTCCTTTTCATCGCAACAAAATCTATTTCTTTTTCATATAAAACTCCAACATATACTTCATATCCCCTTCTTATGAGTTCCATTGCCACTATATTTTCATATACATTACTATAATTCATATTTTTTGTACCTTGAATAGCATATTTAACTGCATGATAAGTATTTAATATATGCTCCGACTGTCTTATCGTTTGTATCAAGTTTATTTGTATTTAATATAGCTGCTATACTCCTATAGGAAGTCATTTGCGATATATTATCTATCATAAAATCACTAATACTATCAAGTAAAGGAAGATTTTAATTTTATATCTTTGAACTATATCTCTTACAATCATCGTTTTATACACATCTTTAATATAATGATATTTTTTATCAATTTCTTTATATAAATAAGATCCAGAAAAGCCACCTTCTAAAACATATCTATCAAAATTCTCTGTATTATTGTCTAAATTATGATACTCTAAAAATTCTTCATATGAAAATGGATATATCTCTATACTATAAGTTCTGCCAGTAAATAATGTAGCTAAATCACTTGATAAAAGAAAGGCATTAGAACCTGTAATATAAATATCATAATTATATGCGAACATTTCGCAAAAATCAATTTATTTTTATTTTGCGAATCGATGGGGTATACTCTTTAAATACTTATTTTATAGTTACAATTCCTTCAAAATATGTGAGTTTCTTAGTTTTGTGCTCAATAAATACTCTTTAACTATTTTTTAAAACGTGTTATCATGTTTGTAAGGAGATTTGATAATATGGATATATTTTGTAAAATTATAAATGGAGAACTCACTTCCTGTGTTCCATTTGAAAACGATTTGGTTATAACTATAATGGATGCTAATCCTTTTAAACCCGGTCATCTTTTGATCATTCCTAAGAAGCATTATACTACCCTACTCGACATGGATGATGAAACGATATGTGAAATAAATAAAACAGCTAAGATGTTAATACGTAAAATGGAAGAAAAGTATCCCAATATTACAGGTGTTAGTACAGTCGTCAACTACGGCTCAGAGCAGAAAGTTAAGCATTATCACATGCATTTGATACCAGCTTATAAGGAAGGCGAAGAGCCAAAATTTTCTCAAATCGAATTTTGTGATTTATTAAAAAATTAGTATATCTTTTTGAGGATATACTAATTTTTTTATTCGCTGTTATCTAAAGACAATAAATTTTTAACGTCTTCTTCGCTCAGTTTGGAGATTATATTTTGGTCGATGTCGCTGCTGTCTATTAGTTTATCGCTTAGGATTTTCTTTTTATTTTGAAGTTCGAGTATTTTCTCTTCTATCGTTCCTCTAGTGATGAGCTTAATGACTTCGACAGTATTTTTTTGACCAATTCGGTGTGCTCTATCGGTCGCTTGGTTCTCTACTTGAGGGTTCCACCATAAGTCTAAGTGAATGACGACATCGGCACTCGTCAAGTTAAGTCCTGTACCACCTGATTTTAAAGTTATCAAGAATACGTTCGTATCGTCATTATTGAATTTGTCGACGAGTTCCATGCGACGTTTAGAGGAAACGCTTCCTTCGATTATATATGTTGAAATGTTGTTGTTTGTAAATTCTCTATTTAAGATATCTAGTGCCGTTTTAAAGCTCGTGAAAACAAGTATCTTGTGTCCGTTTCTGATGATGTCTTTTACTAGTGATAAGATGTTTTCTATCTTGGCACTTCCTCCGTTATAGTTATCGTATACTATTTTGGGGTCTATGCAAAGCTGTCTCAACTTAGTAAGAAGTTGCAATATTTTAAAGTTGCCTTTTTTAAATCCTTCCGTTTTTAGAATTTCGTCTAACTCTTTTTGAGTTTTCTCGAGTTGGGCTACGTACAGTTTCTTTTGTTCGGGATTTAAATCTATATAGATGTTGTTTTCTATCTTATCTGGCAATTCTTTTATGACATCTTTTTTCTTTCTTCGCAGGATAAACGGTCTTATCTGTTTATTTAAATTGTCAAGCGAGGTTAACTCTTCTTCTTTGACATCCTTTAGATTATATTTCTTGTTAAAAGTAACTATGTTAGTTAAGTATCCAGGCATTATAAAGTCGAATATACTCCAAAGTTCTAACACTGAGTTTTCGAGTGGCGTTCCCGTTAAAGCTATCTTAGTAGCCCCGTGAATTTCTTTTACGACTTGAGTCATTTGGGCGTGAACGTTTTTGATATTTTGAGCTTCGTCGATTGCGACGAGTTCAAAATCGATATCTTTATAGAAGTCTTTATCTCTTCTTAGAAGCCCATAGGTCGTGATGAGTATATTTACATCGTCTAAGTGATTCAACTCTTCGTGACGAACGTTTCTATTCTCGGCAAACTCTTTATATTTGAGTTCACTTCCAAATTTATTGAATTCATTTACCCAATTGTAGACGAGCGATGTAGGAGATACTATCAATATTTTAGCATTTTTCTTTTCTTTTAGTATTGCTTTTATAAGATAGATTAGTTGCACGGATTTACCTAAACCCATCTCGTCTGCTAAAATTCCTCCAAATCCGCATTTATAGATGTTATATAGCCATTTTATTCCCATTTGTTGGTAGTCTCTTAAAATCGTCTTATCTTCTTTTGAAAGTTCGACTTTGCAGTCTTTATAGGAATTGAAATTGTTTATCAGTTCATCGAACATATTGTTGGTTTCTACGATGTGATATTTATCTTTTTTGATGCTATCAAGATAAATGGCTCTGTATTTAGGTATTTCTCCAGTACCTCTTTTTAAGTCAGAAGATTTTAAATCTAATTCGTCGACGAGGCTTTCTAATTCTTTCAAGTCTTCACTTTCTTCTAAATTTAAGAAGTCTCCACTTTTTAGACGGTAGTATTTTTTCTTCTTCTGCATTGTATCAAGTATATCGACAATTTCGTCGTTCGAGATGCCGCCTAAATCGAAAGAGTAACTCATGATGTTATCTTTACCTATAGAGAAACTAGACCTGATATGGTTCTCTTTTACTATGCGTGTATCTTTTATTTTGTTAGATGTGAATACTTCATATTTCGCCGCTATAATCTCGAGTTTTTCTTCAAGGAAAACACCTATGTTGTCTAAATCGCTCATGAAGATTTTTTTATCTTCTATTTCAAATCCTAATCCTAATAAGCACCCTACTACTTCATTTTCATAGGAAGAGTCTCTTACTATCTCATTAACTTCATCAAAATAATCTATCTCTTTTCCCTTATAATCGAATTTGAGGTTACATAGTATTAAGTATCCTTTTAAGTCCAGGTATATTTTAGTATCTGGTGTAATACCAATTATTATTTTATCCTTTAATTCATCGTCGACGGTAACTGTATTTTTAAAGATTGGAAGGAGACCTTTAGTAAATCTATCCATATCTTTTTCTTCAAATATTAATCCATTTAAATCATTAACTTTTATTGCACTTAAAATAGTTGCCTGGTTTTCTAGCAATACATAAAAAGTATGACTTTTTTTAATAAAATTATAAGAACTTACTAATGGTTTTATTTCATAGTTCTCTTTGATGTTTAGAGTATAGTTTTCGCTTTCTTTGGCTACTTCGAGTTCGATTGGATTTTCGTATTTTATTTCTCTAATCACGTCTTTTCCTATCGTAAATTCTTTCCCGTGAAGTAATTGCAAGAAGTTTTCTAGTTGGGATGAGTCCATTATTAAATCTCTATTCGAGAAACATCTATAATATCCACTTCTATACTGTTCTAATAATCTTATAGCAAATTTTATGATGTCTTCATCTTCTTTAGAAAAAAAGTGTGTAGAGGGGTCATATGTAAAATTTTTTCCAAATTCTAAAGCACCATTACGGTTTCTATAACTATCTATAAATGGGCTTAGCTTATTATTTAGAGAATACATTTTGTCTTCCCCTATTTTCAATTTAAGACTGGCTAGGTCATTTGGATAGTCAAATTCTAGTTCAACAGTTAAATTTAATTGCTTTTTGATTTTACCTAATCCGGTTTTGTCTGGTAAAGCAAAATCTTCTAGTATTTTTTGAGAAAGAATATATTTAAGTTCTTCTTTGGTAAGTGAAAATATTTCATCGTAGTAAAAGACTAGAGAAGCAGCAATATGGTCACAAGGTATATCGTGAGAAATCGAACAATCACAGTATGTATCCGTTATTTGGTTATTTTCTGTTTCTATTTTGACATTATGAATTCTATACTTATATTTATCTTCAACTTCAAAAGAGAAAATTCTCGTTTTTCCTTTTTTCCCTTCGTTGATGAATTCGACATTGCTAAAAGGATAAGTCCTTCCTCTAAAAAACATTTCTCTTCCAAGATATTCATATACTTTACTCATTCCTTGGTTCATATTATCACTTCTCTGCCTTTTTTGATTTTATCAGAAATATAGCTCTTTGTCTATTAAATTCTATTATCTATTATTTGAGAAATTTAAAAAGACATTTTTGCCAAATTTTCCTTTTAAATAGGCGATTTGATAAGCATTTATAATTATGCTTTAATAGTTCACGAAGCACACAAGTCTAGTCGTGTTCTCCTAAATCACATTTAAACTTATAAGAGGGATGGTTTTGGTATTTATATTTAGGAGGAACATTTATGAATAGTAATTATAAATTATACTTTATAATATATTTATTGCTATTTATCATTTTAATCTTATTGATTAAGATATAATAGTAAAAAAAGCACGACTAGATATCCTCTTAAAGGTTATTTAGTCGTGTTCAACCTATTTGGGAGAACACCCTAGTATCTTTAGTGTGTTTCTCTTAATAAGATTATAATATGTTTTTAAATATATTACAAGTGCAAAATGTTAAATTCACAGCCAACTAAAAACCTGTGATAGCCAGTATGACAATAAAAAATGAGACAAAGTATATTTTTTTCATTGCAACCATTCGAACTTATATAGAAACTTGTAAGAAGCATAGTATTAACATAATCGATTCTTGTGTTCGTTTGATGAATGGAAATCCTTATACTCTTTCCGAAATCTTAGAGCAAAATAAAGAACAGGACTTAGTCCTGCTTCTTGTTGTGCCATTTTGGCTGTGAATTGTAACGACATAAATTTTAATAATTTAAAGTGTTTCTTATCTTGATATTAAGTTGTGATTATTTTTATTTAAGTATATTGTTTAGGTAACTTTTTCTCCTACTTTTAAACTAGCATTGATACCATTGTCGTTGTCGGCAAATCTTAGTCTCATAGTTCCGTTTTCTAAGGAGATTAGTTGCTTATTATCATTATTTACAGTTGTTACAAAATAAGCATACGTACCCATGATACATGTTAATACTATTGCTACTAAAGATAGCATCAATATTATTTTTCTTTTATTCTTTGAGTTTTTATCTTGTATATCCATTTAACTTCCTTCTTCCTAGTCTACAAAAAGTATAACATAAAAGTTTTCAAAAGTTAATACGTGTGTTATCCTTTTTTATTC
>CANDHX010000083.1 GCA_947384645.1 uncultured Mycoplasmatota bacterium
GAGAGCTTCTTTAGCACGTTTTTTTCTTTCTTCACGGGAAACTCCTGATAGTGTAAGAGCTAACTCGACATTAGAAAGAATCGATTGGTGTGGAATAAGGTTATAACTTTGAAAAACAAAGCCCACCTTATGATTACGGTATGTGTCCCAGTCTCTATCTTTATATTCTTTAGTACTTACACCGTTTATTATGAGGTCTCCACTCGTATAATCGTCTAGTCCTCCAATTATATTTAAAAGAGTCGTTTTACCAGAGCCCGAAGGTCCTAAAATAGAGACGAATTCGTTCGTTCTAAAACTTAGAGACACTTTATTCAAGGCTTTTTGAGTAAACGAGTCTGTTTTGTATACTTTTGTTATGTTTTTAAGTTCTAACATTGCATTTTTCCTTTCTTCTATTCAGTAGTGGCATTTTGGAATTGAGAATTGTATAATTCAGCATAAAAGCCATTTTTTTTAAGTAGATCTTTATGATTACCTTGTTCGATTATATTGCCATCTTTTACTACGAGAATCAAATCGGCGTTTTTAATAGTAGATAATCTGTGTGCTATTATAAAACTTGTTCTTCCTTTAGTCAACTTATCCATTGCTTCTTGAACTACTATTTCAGTACGAGTGTCGACTGATGAAGTCGCTTCGTCAAGAATTAGAAATGGCGAATCGTCAACCATACTTCTCGCAATAGTTAGAAGCTGTTTTTGACCACTAGAAAGTGTATCAGTATCACCTAGAACGGTGTCATATCCGTTTGGCAATGTCTTTATAAAGTGATCTAAACCGATTATACGGCAAGATTCTTCTATCTCATCATCAGATATAGTTAAGTCATTATACCGTATATTTTCTTTGATAGTTCCTTCAAAAAGCCAAGTATCTTGCAAGACCATTACGAATAAATCGTGAATATTTTCTCTTGTTAAATCGTGAATGCTCACTCCGTCGATTAAGATATCTCCACTATTTATTTCGTAGAATTTCATGAGCAAGTTTACAATTGTAGTTTTTCCAGCACCAGTAGGGCCCACTATAGCGACTTTTTCGCCAGGTTTTATTTTTGCACTAAAGTTTTTGATAATCTTTTTATCCTCGGTATATCCGAATTCGACATTTTTGAATTCGACTGTACCTTTCGCTTTGTCTTTGTCTAAAAATTTCTTTTCGACTTCGACTACTTGTTCTTTTTCTTCTAAGAATTCGAATACTCTCTCGCTCGCTGCTGCAGTCGATTGTAGTTGAGTTAGTGCCTGAGCGAATTGAGTTAGAGGTTGGGTAAACAATCTTATATATATCATGAAAGCGACGATTACCCCAAAAGATGTTAGGCCTTTCATGGTAAGAATAGAACCGACTATACAAACCATTACGTACCCAAAATTACCTATAAATCCCATTATCGGCTGCATTAATCCACTATAGAATTGGCTTTTTCGTCCATTTTCGTATAGTTTTTCGTTTATTTCATCGAATTTTTGTTCGACTTCACTAGATGCATTATAGGCTTTTATGACGTTGTGTCCAGAATATACTTCTTCGATAGTTCCGTTGATATTTCCGAGTTCTTCTTGGACTTTTGTGAAATACTTTTGACTATTTTTGAGTATTATCATCATCAAGCCAAAACCTAAAACTGTGGATAATACTGCTGTCAAGGCTAAGATAGGACTGGTTTTTATCATCATGAATAGAGAACCAGTAAACATCGTTATGGCGACTACTAGCGTGCTAAAGCTTTCGTTCATCGTATGACCAATCGTATCGACATCGTTTGTAACTCTTGAAAGTATATCGCCAATCGTAGTTTTGTCGAAATACGAAAGTGGCAACCTGTTAATTTTGCTAGATATTTCGGTTCTCAACTTCTTTGAGAATTTGTTTGTGACAGTAGACATTACAAGTCCTTCTATATAGTTAAATATGAAGGACAACGAATAGAAGATGACGAGAGTTAGACCGATTGTTTTGATTCTATCTAAATCGATTCCTGTCATTAAGCCTTCTGTTATCGTATTTGTAATTTCTTTTAGCTTATCTGGTCCTAGCAAAGTTAAGATAACTGACAAGAAAGCACTTATCCAACCTATTAGCATGAAGGCTAAATATGATTTATTGTATTTGAAGAGTTTTTTTATCGAACCAGAAAAGTCTTTGGCTTTGGCGTTCAAATTTCTATTTGGGCCGTGATTATGCATGTTCTAACTCCTCCTTTGACAATTGAGAATTTGCTATCTCTTTATATACTTTACAATTTTTTAATAATTCTTTGTGAGTCCCCATTCCCACACATTTTCCTTCATCTAAAACGATTATCTTGTCTGCGTCTTTTATCGTTCCGATTCTTTGAGCGACGATTAAGATAGTCGCATCTTTTGTGTATTTTTTAAGTGCTTTTCTAAGTGCAAAATCCGTTTTATAATCTAGTGCTGAAAAAGAATCGTCGAAGATATAAATTTCCGGATTTCTGGCAATCGCTCTGGCGATAGAAATTCTTTGTTTTTGGCCACCTGAGAGGTTGGTTCCTCCTTGAGCAACTTCCGTATTTAATTTTTGCTCTAATGAATTTATGAATTCTTGAGCTTGGGAAACTTCTATACTGTTGTCGATATCTTCTTTTGAAGGTTTTCCTTTTAAGGACTTACCCATCGTAATATTGTTTTCTATCGTTCCTTTAAACATAATAGCTTTTTGAGAAATATATCCGAGTTTATTATTTAGAAATTCTCGTTTCATCTTTTTGACGTCGACTCCGTCTACTAAAATTTCCCCTTCTGTGGCATCATAAAATCTCGGGATGAGGTTGATTAAAGTCGATTTACCTGAACCAGTCGAACCGATGAAGGCAACAGTTTCTCCTTTTTTGGCTTTAAACGATATGTCTTTTAATATATATTCTTCGGCATCAGGATACTTGAAGGAAACGCTCTTAAATTCGACTTCCCCTTTTAAATCGGTAATATCTTCTTCTAATTCTCCATCTTTCATACGTGGAATTCTATCCAATACTTCGTTTATTCTTTTGGCGGATACTGAAGCTCTTGGATAGATTACGAAAAGAAGTACTAACATGATAAATGACATGATTACTTGGACGGCATAACTAGAAAATGTTACCATATTGCCAAATATAGTCATTTTATCTGGTATCGCCGCTTCATTAATAAGGATTGCTCCGACCCAATATATGGCAAGAGAAAGGGCTGCCATAATCGTACTCATGACTGGGCTCATAATGGCCATGGTTCTTTGGGTAAAAAGATGAGTTTTGGTGAGCGTATCGTTTGTTCTTTCAAATTTTCCCTGTTGGTATTCTTCGGCATTATAGGCTCTTACTACTCTTATACCGGTTAGATTTTCACGAGTAATGCGGTTTATATCGTCAGTAAGAGATTGAACTATTTTAAATTTCGGTAAGACTAAGATGACTAGAAGTATAATCATCGTCAAAACGACTCCTACTCCTATTGCAGTAATAATCGAAAATTCGAGACCTTTATTGGCTATTTTGCTTATGGCAACGGTCGCCATAATGGGAGCTTTTATGAGCATTTGAATGGCTAGTACGATAAACATTTTGACTTGTGTTACATCGTTTGTACTGCGAGTTATAAGGCTAGAAGTTGAGAAATCCTTGATTTCTTCCATTCCAAAAGACTCGACTTTTCTAAATATTTTAGAACGCAAGTTTTTTTCAAAACTCGTACCTATAAAGGATGCACAGAAGCCTGTTATTACTGCTCCAATGAGACTGCCAAAGGCACAAAGAAGCATATATACTCCCTCTTTTAGGACTGCACTAATCTCGCTTCCTTCGGTCTGCACAAGTCTCGTGATTTCTTGCATATAATCCGGTATTTTTAAATCCAAGAAGACTTGTAAAACTATGAAAACGACACTTATAAGAAAATAGATGATTTCTTTTTTCTTAAGGTTTTTAAACATTTTAAACATTTTTATTTCCCTCTTTCTTAATGTTTTCTTTCATTTGTGAAAGAACTTTATAAAACGTCTCCAAATCTTTTGAAGAGATGTTTTCTGTTATAGTATCTTCTACTTTTAGCATATCTTTAAGAACCCTCTTTTGATATCTTTTAGCTTCTTTAGAAAGGCGAACTACTTTACCTCGTCCCAAATCGGCGTCATGGGTCCTTTCTATGATTTTATTCTTTTCGAGAGTATCTAGAATACCCGAAATAGTCGATTTGCGAATATTTAAGATATTTTCGAAATCTTTTTGATATACTGTTTCTCTATCGTGTTCCACAAGGTATTTTATGATAATTAGCTGGGTAAAGTTCCCTATCTTTTTTCCGGATATTTCGATTACTTCTCTACTTCTTGCTACTTCGTTTAACAGTTCTTTCATTTCTTTTAAAGGGTATTTTTTCATCTCATATCACATCCTTTAAGTTAGGACCCTAACCAGCAACTTTTTCAGTATAAAACTTATAATTTTTAATGTCAATACGTATATGCTTTCTTTCACATAAATCTCACATATCGATAATTCTAGATAAAAAAAACGCAATTTTTTTGCATTTTAATAGAAGTAAAGTATATTTGATAATGGATTAGTGATTAGGTTTTTGTTTAATAAGTTGATTGTTTTAAGCGTTTCGTCAAAGTTGCCATTTTTTTCGCATTCATCAATATTAGTCCATATTGTAAAATAGTTAACGAATATAGAAAACTTTTTTCTTATGTCTTTTATGTGACTTTCTAATTTAAGATAGAGCAAATTTTCGAGGGGACTATTCGGATAAAAGGTCGTGGATTTTGCATTTCTAGAGATGACTTTTATATAAGGAATTTCATCTTCTAATCTTTTTTCTATTGTAAAAGTATCATTCTTGATATGTTTTATACTTGATAAATAATTAGATGTTTCTTTTAAGAAATCTTTTATATGGTATTGGAAGTATGCATTATTTAGTGTGATGTAGATATTGTTGTGTTTAATCGTTAGGTCATATGAAGAGTTTTTCTTATAGTCTAACAATTCGTCTAGCGAGTCGAATATTAAGTTTTTGTAATCTTCTAAATTAATTTCAGTATTTTTTGGTTCAATCGAAATTTTAAGTACAAATCCTAGTGATAAATGTTCCATCTCGTCTTCATCTCCGTATATGATAATTATAATTGGGATAAAACCTAAAATACAAGGAAAACGTATAACGAATTTTTGATAATTTTTTAAAGCAGTTCTTCCCCTTTATTCTTGAATAAATAAGGCTTGTGTGGTTTAATATTACTAAGAAGGGACAAGAAAACTATGGCTGATAATATAAATAAAAGTATTGTAAGTAGAGATGAAAATTTTGCCGAATGGTATACGAGTATAGTTAAAAAAGCCGATTTGGTCGACTACTCTAGTATGAAAGGAAGCATGATTATAAGACCTTATGGGTATGCCATTTGGGAAATGATGCAAAATGTACTCGATAAGGAGTTTAAACGTTTGGGGCATAAGAATGTGCAGATGCCTATGTTCATTCCTGAGAGTTTACTCAATATAGAAAAGGAACATGTCGAAGGATTTGCACCAGAAGTCGCTTGGGTTACCGAAGGTGGTAAAGATAAGTTAGAAGAAAGAGTTTGTGTTCGTCCTACGAGCGAAGTCTTGTTTTGTGAACATTATAAGAAGATAATAAAAAGTTATCGTGATTTACCTAAATTATATAACCAATGGTGTACGATTGTTAGGTGGGAAAAAACTACTAGACCTTTCCTTAGAAGTCGTGAGATTTTATGGCAAGAGGGACATACGATGCATGCAACTCGTGAAGAAGCTATGGAAGAAACTTTGAGAATGCTCAAAGTCTATGAGGATTTTCAAAGAAATTATTTGGCTTTGCCAGTTATCGTCGGAGAAAAGACCGATAAGGAGAAGTTTGCCGGTGCTGAAAAAACTTATACTGTCGAAGCGATGATGTACGACGGAGTCGCTTTGCAAAACGGTACTAGTCACTATTTTGGAACACATTTTGCTAAGAGTTTTGGTATAGAATTTTTAAATAAGGATAATAAACTAGAAACTCCTCATCAGACTTCTTGGGGTGTGACTACTCGCATGGTCGGGGCAGTTATAATGACTCACAGTGATGATAGAGGTTTAGTGCTTCCTCCTAGAATAGCCCCAACAAAGGTTATAATCATTCCAATCGGTAAGGAAAATAATACAGTCGATGAAGCTATCGCTACTATTAAAAGTGGTTTAGAAAAATTGGACATTTCGAATAAGGTAGATTTAACCGATAAAACTCCTGGGTATAAATTCGCCGAAGCGGAAGTAAAAGGATATCCTATAAGAGTCGAAGTTGGAACAAGGGACTTAGAAAATGGCGAAGTCACA
>CANDHX010000084.1 GCA_947384645.1 uncultured Mycoplasmatota bacterium
ATGCTGTAGGTGACGGAAAAGGATTGATTGGAATCGGTACTGGTAAAGCTAACGAAGTTCAAGATGCTATTAAAAAGGCCGAACAAGCAGCTAGCAGAAACCTAATCAAAGTACCTCTAGTTGACTCTAGAACATTACCTCACGATGTAATCGGTAAATGTGGTAGAGCAAAAGTTTTACTTAAAACTGCTAAACCAGGTACTGGTGTCATAGCAGGTGGTACAGCTCGTATCATCCTAGAACTTGCTGGCGTCAAAGATGTCGTATCAAAAAGCCTAGGTTCAAATACTAAAGTAAACGTTGCTAAAGCTACAATCGACGCTTTAAAGAGCGAACGTACTAAAGAACACATCGCTGAGTTACGTGGAAAGAAAGTGGAGGAACTATAGTATGAAATTAGAAAATTTGATAAGTACTCCAGAATACAAAACTCGCAAAAGAGTTGGACGTGGTCCAGGAAGTGGAATGGGTAAAACTGCTACCAAAGGTGAAAAAGGTCAAAAAAAGAGAAGCGGTGTTACTATTCCAGCTTGGTTCCAAGGTGGACAAAGCCCACTATATAGAAGAATTCCAAAACGTGGATTCAACAATAAACAATTTGAAACTAAATACGCTGTAATAAACATAAGCGATTTAAACAAATTCAATGATGGAGACGTCATAACACCAGAATTGTTGAAAGAAAAAGGAATCATAAAAAAACAACTTTCAGGTGTAAAAGTATTGGGTAGTGGTGAACTAGAAAAGAAAATAACTGTTAAAGCTCAAAGATTTTCTAGCAAAGCTGTTACTAAAATCGAAAGCAAGGGCGGAAAAGCCGAGGTGATTTAGATGTTTAAACGTCTAAAAGGTTTCTTTGGCCCGACTAATAAAGATTTAAGAAAGAGATTACTATTTACAATTTTTGCTTTAGCAATCTTCTCTCTTGGAACAAACATAGTCGTTCCAGGAGCCAAAACTATAACAAAAGATTTAGGATTTTTAGAGTTATTAAACGTCATGACCGGCGGAGGATTAAAGACATTTTCGATTTTCGCTCTAGGGGTCATGCCGTATATAACAGCATCGATACTTACACAGATATTACAAATGGACATCGTACCATATTTTAGTGAATTAAAAGAAGAAGGAGCAACAGGCAGACAAAAAATCAACAAGATTAATAGATACCTAGGTATCATCTTTGCTCTTATACAAGGCTTCTTATTCTCATACGCCTTCATGAAAGCATATGGATCAGCTACTGTACTAAAGAGTGCTTTAGTATTGACAGGTGGTACAGCATTCCTATTGTGGTTAGGCGATGAAATAACTAAAAAAGGTATCGGTAATGGTCAAAGCTTAATAATCATGGCTGGTATCATTCAAGGAATACCACAAGTATTCATTTCGGCTTATAACTCATTTATCAATAATTCTAGCCTAGCTTTATGGGTAGGAATAATTGCTCTAATAGTTTTCACAATTGTATATTTACTAATCATAGTAGGTGTAATATGGATACAAGAAGCTGAAAGAAGAATTCCGATACAATACTCAAATAGAACAGCGTCATCATATAAGGGTGAAAAAACTTACTTGCCAGTTAAACTAAATTCGGCAAGCGTAATGCCTGTAATATTCGCTAGTGCTATAATAGGTATTGTATCTCTAATATCTGAATTCGTAAAAAACGAAACGTTTACAAACATCGTAGAAAACTACATTTCGTATAACTCATGGCCTGGTCTTGTTCTATATGCCTTCTTAATCTACATATTCGGAGCTGTCTATACGAAGATGCTCATGAACTCAGAAGAGATGGCAGAAAATTTGGACAAATCACATGCCTACATTCCAGGAGTAACTCCAGGAGAGAATACGAGTAAATACTTAAAAAATTCTATATCTAAGCTTACCGTTGTTGGAAGTATTTTCTTGATAGTATTAGCTATTTTACCATTAATATTTACAAAAGTTTCCGGACTCGATAGTGCTGTCACTATAGGTGGTACAGGACTACTAATAGTATGTGGAGTCTGCCTTGAAACTTATAAACAACTAGAAAGTAGCATAGCTTCGAGAAATTATTCGACATCTAAAAGGAGAAGATACTAATCGTGAAAAACGTATTATTTATAGCACCTCCTGCTGGAGGAAAAGGCACTCAAAGCGAAGCACTTGTGGAAAACTATGGATATATCCACATCTCCACTGGTGATTTGCTAAGAGAAATCGATAAAACGACACCTCTTGGAAAAGAAGTACAAGAACTTATGAGCAAGGGAGCTTTTATAAGCGATGAGTTAGTACTCGAACTCTTGAAAGAAAAACTTCTTTCCATTGGTAATAAACCTTTTATATTAGATGGTTGTCCAAGAAACTTGAACCAAGCAGAAAAGCTCGACATAATGTTAGAAGAACTTGGATTATCGCTAGATGTCATAATAGAATTAGATGTACCTTATGATGTGACTCTTAAAAGAGCAATAGGTAGAATCAGTTGTCCAAAATGTAAAAAGACATACAACAAATTCTTTAAAAAACCTGCAGTAGAAGGACTATGCGACGATTGCAAAGAATCCTTGACCAGTAGGTCTGACGATAATGAAGATACATTTAAAGTTAGATATGATACTTACATGGAAGCTACTGCACATCTAATAGACTATTACAAAGAAAAAGGGAAGCTCGAAAAAATCGATGGCATAAATGATACTTTTGATAGTATTGTAAGAGTGATTAAATGATTAGCGTCAAAACGAGCGAAGAAATCAAACTTATGAGAGAAGCGGGTTATCTAAATTACTTAACTCGTGAATATTTAAAGACAAAAATCGCACCTGGGATAACGACAAAAGAGCTAGATGACTTAGCCGGAGATTTTATTACATCTCATGGTGGAGTCGCTGCTTCAAAAGGATACGAAGGATATCCAGGAAACATCTGCATATCCGTAAACGAAGAAGTCGTCCACGGTATCCCAGGTAAGCGGATTTTAAAAAATGGTGACATAGTCACAATCGATATCGTAGTAAGCCTTAACGGTTATCATGCAGATGCTGCTGAAACGATAGCTGTAGGCGATATAAATAAAGAAAAAACATATCTTTTACATCATACAGAAAAAGCTCTATACGAAGGTTTATCCGAAATAAGAAACGGCGTTAAACTCGGTTGTGTAAGTGCTAGAATCGAAGGATATGCAAAAAAACATCACTTAGGAGTAGTAAGAGAACTAGTTGGACATGGGATAGGCAAAAGTATGCATGAAGAACCAGATGTACCAAATTATGGAACATATAACACGGGTGTAACCCTTAAAACTGGCATGACTATTGCAGTAGAACCGATGCTCACCGCTGGAAAAAGATACGTAAGGCTTCTAAATGATGATTGGACTATAGTGACACAGGATAAAAGTCCTGCTGCCCACTTTGAACATACCATCGTCGTCACAGATGATGGATACGAAATTTTAACAGGAGAGAGAAAAAATGGCCAAAGAAGTTAAAATTAAAGTTGAAGGAAAAGTACTAAGTGTTAACCACGACTTTTACACGGTAGAGCTTTCCCTACCAAACGATAAAAAAGCTACTATTTCTGCCCATGTTTCTGGTAAAATGCGAATGAACATCATCCGTATCTTACCAGGTGATAACGTAGTAGTCGAAATGTCACCAACAGATTTAAACCATGGGCTAATAACTTATAGAAAGTAAGGAGAGATTACTAATGAAAGTAAGACCATCTGTAAAACCAATGTGTTCAAAATGTAAAGTAATTAGACGTAAAGGTAAAATAATGGTAATTTGTGAGAATCCAAAGCACAAACAAAGACAAGGTTAGGAGGAGTAACATATGGCACGTATTAAAAATGTAGAATTACCAAATAATAAGAAGACTTATATCGGCTTAACCCATATATATGGTATAGGACAAGCTACAGCAAAAGACATCTGCGCAAAATCAAAAGTAGATGAAAACAAAAAAATAGGCGAACTATCAAATGAAGAAATCGCATCTCTTCGTGTAGAGATAGATAAACATCTAGTCGAAGGTGAGCTTCGCCGTGAAGTTCAAACTAACATCAAAAATAAAATGGAAATCAACTCTTATCAAGGTGTTAGACATAAAAAGGGACTTCCTGTTCGTGGACAAAGAACAAGCCGCAATGCTAAAACTCGTAAGGGTAAAGGTAAAGTAGTTGCTAATAAGAAAAAAGTAGGTAAATAGGAGGTATTAATATGGCTTATAATAGAAGAAAAAGAAAAGTTAAAAAGACTGTAACTGAAGGACAAGCACATATTCATTCAACTTACAATAACACTGTTGTAACCATAACAGATAAAGAAGGAAACGTAGTAAGTTGGGCTTCTGCTGGAACTATTGGATATAAGGGTTCTAAAAAGAAAACTCCTTATGCAGCTGGAATGAGTGCTGAAGCATGTGGAAAAGTTGCTGCTGACATGGGAATGAAAAACGTAGAAGTCTTTGTCAAAGGTTTAGGAAACGGAAGAGAAAACGCAATACGTAGTTTACAAGCCGCTGGACTTGAAATCACTGCTATAAATGACGTGACACCAGTTCCACACAACGGATGTAGACCACCAAAACGTCCAAGAAATTAGTAAAGGGGTGAAATAATGACACTAAATTTTGAAAAACCTGAATACAAGATAAAAGAATACAATGAAAGTAATTTCTTTGGTAAATTCGAATTAGAACCATTGGAAAGAGGTTTCGGAACGACTATCGGTAATGCTCTAAGAAGAGTCATGCTATCGAGCCTTCCAGGTTCAGCTATAACATCTGTAAAAATAGAAGGCGTATTACACGAATTCCAAAAAATCGAAGGTGTTATGGAAGATGTAACAGGTATAGTTTTAAACCTAAAAAGTGTTGTAATTAAAAATCATACAAGTGAACCTAAAATAGTTCATTTAAAGAAAAAAGGAGAAGGACCTGTTCTAGCAGGTGACATCGAACACGATGCCGATATCGAAATTATCAATCCAGATTTAGTAATCGCTAACCTAGTTAGCGGTGGCCTCTTAGATATGACTATTAAAATCGGCTGTGGAAGAGGATATGTCGATGCATCCTTAAATAAAGCTTTACTTGGAAGCAATTTAGAAGCAGGAGAAATCGCTATTGATAGCCTATATTCTCCAATCGAAAGAGTTTATTTTGAAGTAGAGCCTGCTCGTGTTGGCCATAATGAAAATTACGATAAACTAAATATGTATGTCTATACAAACGGTTCTATGACACCAGAAGAAGCTATGGCTTTGTCGGCTAAGATTTTAGTTGAACACCTAAATATCATAACCGATTTGAATAATATCTCAGACCTATCTGGAATTATGGCTGAAAAGAAAATAGACGTAATTACTAAGACTTTGGAAACTCCAATCGAAGAAATCGAATTCTCTGTACGTACATATAACTGCTTAAAACGAGCTAACATAAATACAGTACAAGACTTAATCGATAAACGTGAAGCTGAAGTTACAAAAATACGTAATTTAGGTAAAAAGTCATTAAAAGAAGTATTAGATAAAGTTAGTGAAATGGGACTAAAGTTCCACGATTAAAAGAAAGTGAGGAAGATTTAAATTGAGAAAACTAAATAGAGAAACTCACATCAGAAGAAGTATTTTAGCAGGTCTTACTAAGACTGTAATCGAAAACGGATACGTAGTAACTACTGAAGCAAGAGCTAAAGAAGTTAGAGTATTAGTCGATAAAATGATTACACTTGGTAAAAGAGGAACATTAGTTTCTAGAAGAAATGCACTTGCTTTCTTACATAATGATAAAAGAGTTGTTGATATATTATTTAACGAATTAGCTTCTCGCTATGAGGGAAGAAACGGGGGATATACTCGTATATTGAAACTCAAAGAGAGAAAAGGAGACGACGCTTTAGAAGTTCGTCTAGAACTAGTCTAAAATCGAACACAAAAGTGTTCTTTTTTTAATAATATATTTTATTCGGTTTACAATAAAAGGTATTGACAAGAGGTTTTGAAATGTGAGAAAATTTTATAGAAAGTAGAAGACCGGAGCAAAAAAAGGAAGGATTTTTAAATATGCCTATAAAAAATTCTAAAACTAAAAAAGTAATAATACTCTCGTTATGTGTGATCACTCTAATATTTGCATGCATAATGGGTACGTATGCATATTTCATAATAAACACAAATAACGACAATAGGCAAAACGCCCAAATAGATACTGGGACTATGAAACTCACTTTTGCTGACGGAAATCCCACGATAAACGAAAGAATCATGTTAGGTGAAACCAAGACAAAGA